>DASVLN010000385.1:0-2239 GCA_036384855.1 Burkholderiaceae bacterium
GTCCGCAGAGCGTGAAATGCGCCCTGCGACAGGGCCAAGCGCCTGCGCTGCCGCCTGATCGAGGCCGACAGACATGCGACCTGACGATACGTGTGGCATCAACAGGGCTGCGCAGCGCTCCGTGTCACGTTTTGCAGACCATCCCTAGGGAAGGAGGATGCCCCTCGCCTTGCGGCTTCACGTCCTAGCCGCGCGGGCGATCCGAGCCGCCGACCTCCTTCGCGAAGGCGAGCAGCAGCGCGCCGAGCCGAGCCGGTTGCTCCTGCTGGATCCAGTGCCCGGCGGCGTCGACCATCACGACGTCGCGCATCTTCGTCGCCGCCTTCGCCTGCATCGCCTCGAGGGCGCCCGGTGCCGAATACGGGCCCCAGTCGCTCTTGCCGCCGATGAACAGCGAGGGGACGTCGAGCGTCCTGCCGGAGAACAGTCGCAGCTCGGAGGTCAGGGCCGGATCGGCGTAGATGCGGTAGGCCTGCAGGGCGCCCTGGAAGCCGGTGCGGCCGTACTCCGCCACGTAGACGCCGAGCTCCGGCTCGGTGAGCCATCGACAGGCCGCGACCTCGCCCGCGGAGGGATGGAACGGCGCGACGGTCTCGGGCATCGTCTTGCCGAGATCCATGACGTAGTAGGTCGGCATCTGCGCGAGCTCCGCGGCGGTCCTCGCCTTCAGCGGATGCGGCCGGTTGCCGGCCCAGTCGCCGCTCTTGACGTGGAAGAAGGCGCGCAGGAACGCGTGCAGGCCTTGCGGGGGATGCCGCATGTCCTCGTTCGCCCGCCGCGAGCCCAGGTATTGCTGGTAGTACTGGCGCGGCGGGTCGAGCGCGGCCAGGGCGGCGGCCAGTGTCCGGACGTCGGTGTCGGGTCGTCCGTGCGAGGGTTCGTCGTCGGCGGTGTCGAACGGAAATGCCGGCACGCCGGGGAACGGCGCGCTCATCAGGACGACCGACGGAAAGACGTCCGGTCGCGCCAGCGCGCAATAGGCCGCGATGGGCGAGCCGATGTCGTGCCCGACGAGCATCGCGGTGCGCCGATAGCCCAACGCCGACACGAGCGCGATGGCGTCGCGCGCCATGTTCAGGACACCGAACGGCTCGAGGGGCGTGTCGTAGCCGTCGACCCAGCCCGTGGTGCGGCCGTAGCCCCGCTGGTCGGGCGCCACGACGTGGTAGCCGGCGTCGGCCAGGATCGGGATCAGGTGTCGCCAGCCGTAGGCCAGGTCGGGAAAGCCGTGCAGCAGCAGCGCGAGCGGCCGGCCGGCGCTTTCGTGGCCGCCCTCCAGGACGTGGACATCGAGGCCATTGATCCCGCGGATCACGCGCGAGCGGACGCCCTTGGGCAGGGTGCCGTCGCCGAAGGAGGACATCGTCATCGCGCTTTCCCCTGTTGATTGGGCATGGACGGGTCGCGAGGCCGCGATCAGGCCGGCGGCGCCGGTCATCAGGACGGTCCGTCGGGACAGGAAGGGTGGGTGGTTCGGCATCGCCTGATCACTACTATGTCGATCACCATAGTATGGCGATCACCATAGTCCGCGTCAAGCAAACGGTGGTACGTTCAGCGCATGACAGGCAAGACCGACGCTCGTGACCGCGCAATTGACACCGCCCAGCGACTGTTTCGCATCCAGGGCTACACGGCGACGGGGCTGACCCAGATCCTGGTGGAAAGCGGCGCGCCGAAGGGATCGTTCTACTTCCACTTCCCACGCGGCAAGACCCAGCTGGCCGAAGAAGCCATCGACCGCTACGTCGCGAGCCGGATGGGCGTCCTGCGCGGCCTCTCCGAGAGGACGACGGGCGATGCCGCGGAATTCGTCCGCCAGGTCTTCGACACCTTCGCCCGCGAGATGGTGGCCACCGATTTCCAGTACGGCTGCCTGATGCAGAACCTGGCCAACGAACTGCCCGCCCTCGACGCGGAGCTGACCCAGCGGGTGGCGCGCGGATTCGTGGACTCCACCGCGATCATCGCGGCGCATTTCCGGGGATGCGGCTTCACGCCAGCCCGCGCATCGTCCACGGCGGCCGCCCTGACCGCGGCGCTCGAAGGCGCGCGCACGATCGCCCGGCTCGAACGCACGCCGGCCATCTTCAAGGCGCTGTCGGACATCAGTTGCCAGCGCCTGGCACCGCCCGAGGCCGACGCGGCGCCGACGCCCAGACCTCGCCGCGCCCGCAAGCCGGCCTGATGCGGACGCCGCCGCCCTCCGGCGGATCGTCGAGCCACGCCGTGCCCCGCC
>DASVLN010000386.1:0-35874 GCA_036384855.1 Burkholderiaceae bacterium
CGCGGCGCGGCGCATCAGCACGCTCGCGCCCACGCCCAGGCGCTTGCCCAGCCGCGGCAGGGACAACCCGTCCGCCGCCTGCGCGAGCTCGCGCAGGATCGCGAGCGTGAGCTCGTCGGCCGGGCCGGGGCTCGCAGGGCAAGCTCCGTGCGGCGCACTGCCGTGCGAGCCCTCTGCGGAGCGGCCGGGCGAGGACTCATGCGGACTCGACGGTCTCATGCGGACTCGAAGGTTTCGTCCACGCCCGAGACCTCGCCCGCGCCCGCGTGCGGCGTGAGCGTCACCGGGATCGACTTCGACGTCGGCGTGTTCGCGCCGACCGCGACCGAGGCGAGCGGCACGAGCGGGTTGGTCTCCGGGTAGTAGGCCGCGATGCAGCCGCGCGGGATGTCGTAGGCGACGAGGCGGAAGCGGTCGGCGCGGCGGGCGACGCCGTCGGTCGCCACGGTGTGCAGGTCGACCCAGTCGCCGTCCCTGCAGCCGATGTGCCGGAGGTCGGCCGCATTGATGAACACGACGCGCCGCTGGCCGAACACGCCGCGGTAGCGATCGTCGTGGCCGTAGATGGTCGTGTTGTACTGGTCGTGCGAGCGCGTCGTGAACAGCGTGAAGACGACGGCGTCGCGGCGCTGCGCGCGGGCGCGGTGCACCGGCGTGTCGAGCGTCACCGGGTGCACGCGGAAGCTCGCCTTGCCGGAGTCCGTGGCCCACACGCGCTCGCCGGCCGTGTTGCGCAGGCGGAAGCCGCCCGGCACGCGGATGCGGTCGTTGAAGCCGGCGAAGTCGGGAAACACGGCCGCGATCAGCTCGCGGATGCGGTCGTAGTCCTCGACCAGCCAGTTCCAGCGCGTGCGGCTGCGCGTGCCCAGCGTCGCCGCGGCCAGGCGCGCGACGATCGCGGGCTCCGACAGCAGTTGCTCCGACGCCGGCGGGTTGATGCCGTACGAGACGTGCACCATGCTCATCGAGTCCTCGACCGTCACCCCCTGCTCGCCGGCGGCCTGCACGTCGATCTCGGTGCGGCCCAGGCAGGGCAGGATCAACGCCTCGCGGCCGTGCACGAGGTGGCTGCGGTTCAGCTTGGTCGAGACCTGCACCGTCAGCGCGCAGCGGCGCAGGCCCTTCCAGGTCTCGTAGGTGTCGGGAGCCGCCGAGGCGAAGTTGCCGCCCAGCGCGACGAAGACGTCGGCGCGGCCGTCGCGCATCATCGCGATCGCCTCCACCGTGTCGGCGCCGGGCCTGCGCGGCGGCTCGAAGCCGAAGACCTCGCGCAGGCGGTCGAGGAAGTCCGCCGGCGGCTTCTCCCAGATGCCCATCGTGCGGTCGCCCTGCACGTTGCTGTGGCCGCGCACCGGACACGCGCCCGCCCCGGGGCGGCCGAGATGGCCGCGCAGCATCAGCAGGTTGAGGATCATCTGGATCGTCGCCACCGAGTGCGCATGCTGCGTGATGCCCATGCCCCAGCACGCGATGACGCGCTCGGCGCCGAGGTAGATGTCGGCCGCCGCGCGCATCTGCTCCTCGCTCAGGCCGGACTCCTGCTCGAGCAGCGACCACGACTCGGCGCGCAGGTCGTCCAGCAGGGCGTCGATGCCGGTCGTGTGCTCGGCGATGAATTCGCGGTCGAGCACGTCGCCGCCGGCGTCCTCGCGCTCGACGACGTGCTTCATCATGCCCTTGACGGCCGCGAAGTCGCCGCCCACCCGCAGCTGGAAGTAGTGGGTGCTGATCGGCGTCGAGCCGAGCGTCGCCATCTCGAGCTTGCTTTGCGGGTCGGCAAAGCGCTCGAGTCCGCGCTCGCGCAGCGGGTTGAAGCTCACGATGCGCGCGCCGCGCTTCGAGGCGGCGCGCAGCTCGCCCAGCATGCGCGGATGGTTGGTGCCCGGGTTCTGGCCGAAGACGAAGATCGCGTCGGCACGCTCGAAGTCCTCGAGCGTGACCGTGCCCTTGCCCACGCCGATCTGCGGCCGCATCGCCGAGCCGCTGGGCTCGTGGCACATGTTGGAGCAGTCGGGGAAGTTGTTCGTGCCGTACTCGCGCACGAACAGCTGGTAGAGGAA
This sequence comes from Burkholderiaceae bacterium, assembly GCA_036384855.1. Lineage (GTDB taxonomy): Bacteria > Pseudomonadota > Gammaproteobacteria > Burkholderiales > Burkholderiaceae_C > Scleromatobacter. The sequence continues at coordinate 2,061 of DASVLN010000386.1, forward strand.
CGCGGCCTCGTTGCTCGCGCGGCCGGACGTGTAGAACAGCGCGCGATCCGGATGCGGCAGCGCGTCGAGGTGGCGCGCGACGAGTGCGAACGCGTCGTCCCACGAGATCGGCACGTACTTGTCGCTCGCCGCGTCGTAGGCCATCGGCTCGGTCAGGCGACCCTGGTCCTCGAGGAAGAAGTCGCTGCGCGCCGCCAGCTCCGCCACCGTGTGCGCGGCGAAGAATTCGCGCGTGACGCGGCGCGCCGTCGCCTCGGACGCGACGGCCTTGACGCCGTTCTCGCAGAACTCGAAGGTCGACGCATGGTTGCGGTCGGGCCAGGCGCAGCCGGGGCAGTCGAAGCCGTCGGGCTGGTTGGCCGACAGCAGCGTCTTCGCGCCCTTGACGGGGATGTCCTGGCGCAGCAGCGCCTGGCTCACGCTCTTCAACGCGCCCCAGCCGCCGGCCGGGCCCTTGTAGAACTCGATCTTCTTCTCGCTCATCCCTGCTCGTTCGCGGCGCCGGCGGCGCGGACGGGGCGTCGGCCGCGGCGCGGCGCCGCGCCGGTCATACCCTGTCCCGTATATGGAAAGTCGCCAACCAGGCCGGGAGGCGACGCGTTGGCCGGGAAGTTATCACGGATGGTGCGCCGCACAAATATGCGCTGCGCCGCCTATGGGATGGGAAGAGTCGTCGGTCGGCGGCGTGCACTTCGTCACGCACCGCCGGACCGAACGCCTTCCCGAGCACCGAATCTCACCAGATTCGGGGAGCCGCCCACGCGAGGGCGTGCGTGCAGGCCGCTATCGTGCACGTCCGCGCAGCTCGACCGTGCATGCGCCCATCCAAGGCTAAGAGGAGACCTCATGTCCAACAAGACGCTGGCAGCGCTCGCCGCCATCGCCGCGACGCTCGCCGTCGCCCATCCTGCCCAGGCCGCCGACGTCACCGTCGGCACGTACACGAGCGGCAACTGCTACCCGTTCAGCTGCATGGCCGGCGACAGCACGCTGCAGTACCAGCAGATCTATTCGGCCGGAGCCTTCGGCAGCGGCGCGATCCGGATCGACGACGTCAGCTTCTTCAAGTCGGACGCCGGCCAGATGACGCCGAGCGACTACACCGTCAGCTTCTGGCTCACGGCCAGCTCGACGACCGGCATGTCCTCGTCGGCCGCTGCCAATGAAGGCACGCTGCTGTCGAACTTCGGTTCGTTCCACGTCGGCGGCACGATGCCCGACACGCTGACGCTGAGCGGCTCGAGCTTCGTGTACGACCCGTCGCAGGGCAACCTGCTGATGGACGTGGAGGTGACTTCGGGCGCGGCGCCGTGGGGCTACGACTCGTTCTTCGAGGCCGACTACAGCAACAGCAACGTCACCACTCGCGGCTACGGCTCCGACGGCACGCTGTTCGCGACCAGCCAGCAGGGCGCGCTCGTGACCCGCTTCTCGACCTCGGCCGTCCCCGAGCCGGGCGCCCTCGCGCTGATGCTGGCCGGTCTCGGCCTCGTCGGCGTCACCGCCCGACGCCACGCCTGACGGCAGCCGCCCCGCCGGACACGCCCGGCCCATCCAGGCCGCGCCGCGCAGGGCCTGGATCCCTGTCCTGCAGGGAGGGCGGCGAATCCGAGCGCCTCGATCGCGCCGGAGACGTCTTGGAGGTGGTAGGCCGTGTTGGACTTGAACCAACGACCAAAGGATTATGAGGCGGATGGCACCGGATCTCAGGAAAGCTCACACCGTGTCGACAGGGGCATCTCGGTAGCGCAGAACCTCCTTTCAAAACAATGGCTTACAGCGCTTGACACTTCGCGCGGTCTCAGGGAAGCTCACACGTTAACGGCAACGTAACGGCAACGCCCCGAGGATTCGATTGGCGAAGAGCTCGCGACTCACCCCTGTAGCGATCGAGAGAACCAAACCAGGCGCCAAGGACATTTGGCTGAGCGACGACGACGGCACCCGTGGCGGCGGCCGGCTCGTGCTTCGAATCAGCCCCAGCGGTACACGGTTGTTCTACTTCCGATACTCGATCGATGGCGCTCGGACCCAGATTCCGATGCGGCCATGGACAAAGGAGCCAGCCGAGGGTCGATTCACACTCGAGCAGGCCCGAGCAGTCGCCAGGTCGTACTCAGAGCTCCATCGCGACCCTGCCACCAGAGACGTCGCTGCGTATCTGGAGCAGCAACGCCAGGCGGCTGCTGAAGCCAAGCAGGCGGAAGCAGAAGCCAAGCGTGCTGCCGCCGAAGCTGTTCAGCGTCACGAGAAGTACACGCTCCTGGCTCTGTGCAACTGGTATCAGAAGCACCTGGCAGCGCTCGGGAAGCCTTCGGCGAAATCGTACAAGTCGCTGATCGCGTGCCACATCGAGCCCACGGACATCGCCAAGCTCCCTGCGAATGCGGTAACGCCCAAGCAGGTCGCCGCGATCATCCGAAGCATCGTCGAGGCAGGCAAGGGCCGAACAGGTGGGCATGTCCGCTCCATCCTTCACGCGGCCTACGAACTGGCGAGCAAGGCCGAGCTCGATGGCACGATCCCGGCGGAGCTGATCCTCTTCGCCATCGAGGCCAACCCGGTTGCTTCGACGGCGTCCATGTCCAAGTACAACAAGACGCGAGATCGTTCGCTGTCGTCTGCGGAGCTGGGGGCCTTCTGGCGACGGCTGCGGGACTGGCCCGACCCTGTACCTCTTTCCGTTCGTGCGCTACGCCTCTCGTTGCTCCTTGGCGGCCAGCGTGCCCTGCAGCTTCTACGAGTGCGTCGGATCGAGGACGTCAATCTCGAAGACGAGATCATTACGCTGTACGACCCGAAGGGCCGACGGGCCGAGGCGCGCGTCCACGCCCTTCCCCTGACCGCGGACGCGAAAGCCGAGGTTGAATTCCTCATCGTGCACAGCGAGACATTGAACTCCCCGTGGCTCTTCGCCAGCCAGGATTCCAAGCTCAACAACGGGACGCTATCCAAGCAGGTGAACGTGATCAGCAAGGAGTTCATCGCCGATGAAACGTGCACGCGCCCGTTTCGGTTCGACGATCTCCGGCGGACGGTGGAGACAACGATGGCTTCCCTGCGCATCAGCAAGGACATCCGCGCCCAGATCCAGTCGCATGGCATCAGCGGCGTGCAGGCACGCCATTACGACCGATGGGAGTACATGGACGAAAAACGTGCGACGCTTGAGACTTGGGCGGCACACCTCGCATCCGTGGCTGACAACAAGCCGCGCGCGAGCAACGTCCATCAGCTCAAGCAGGCCTAGTTATGTAGATCTTGCCTACTGGCTATTGATCTACATTTTGTAGTCTGCTATCGTCCACCATGAGCCGCCACGAGAGCGCATGACACCAGATGAGTTCGATTCGGCGCTCGCCGAGCTAGGTTGGAGCGGCGCCGATTTCTTGCGTCGAGTCGACGTGGTGCCAAACACAGTTTGGCGATGGAGGAAGGGAACGACGCCGATCCCATCGTGGGTCGATGAATACCTGAAGGCACTGATCGGAATCAAGGCGCTCTACGAGGCACATGTCGCAGTTGCGAAGCGAGAGCCTGGAGACCTAGAGGCCCTGTAACCGCGCCGGCCGGCAGCCGGCAAAGCGGGCCCGCAAGGTGGTGGAACACCGAGCGGGCCCTGACCACAACCACCTGTATCAGAGGTGACTCATGGCTGAAGCCATTCTCGCACCGAGCTCCGGCTCGTCCTCTCCTTCTCCTGCAGGCGACCCCTGCCCGACCTACACGGCGTTCTGCAGCGACGTTTCCTGGAAGCTGTCGGAGCTGCACTTCAGGCTGAAGGCAGCGATCAAGCTTCTGACTACTTCGGCGGAAATCGACGCCGATGTCGGGGACGGCCTCGCCCTGAGCTTTGTCCTGTGCGGCCTAGCCAACAGCGCCGACGCCCTCGCCGAAGAAGTGCAGAACAGCGAACTTCGCTTCCTCGCCAAGCAGGCCGGGTATGAGCACCACAGTTCCGCTCTGGGCGATCCCATGGTCGCCAACGATGAGGATCTCCGGGATGCGTCCGACCACAAACCCAACGCCGCCCCGGCCGTGAGCGCTGGCGACGCACAGGCCCGGCTCGCCGCGGCACAGCAGATCTTCGGACGGCTTGCGAACGGCATCCTGACCGCGACGAGCGTGCTTCGAGACAACTCCGAGGATGCAAACGCCGCGCACCTCGCGGCCGACGCACTCGAGCGGCTCGGATGGATGGCCGACCAAGGCTCCGTCCTCGCTGGCGAGCCGCGGCCGCCGGTCAATGGCGAGGCTGACGAATGGATGCTCGGCGGCCTGATGCGACAGGCGTTGGGCGACCACCGGCTGCAGGGCTGAAGAGCCGCCCCGACGACCCAGGAGGCGCTGGCTACCAGCGGCCACTTGATCAACGCATTCGATAGGAAGGGCGCCCCATGGCTGTTCACACTGAAGACGCCGGTCTTGTGCCGGGCTCGATGACACTCGCGGCCTTGGTCGAGGCAAAAACCATGTCGGAGAGCATCCGAACGCTGGTTCAGAACATTCTCGACGAGACGCCTCAAGAAGGTGCGTCGATGCTTGAAGCGATCATCGCGTGCACTCTCCGGCTGGACTCGGCCGTAGATCCCGTGATCGAGCGAGCGGAGCTCACATGAAGCAGATGCTCCACCGCCCCATCTATGGCGGCGTCTTCGGCCACGGCGTCTACTCGCTTGCGACCATGCCAACGATCTCCAACGGCTTGCATGCGGTCAGGTGGCTGGTGATCGAGCCGCGGCGTGGCACCGTGCTGAGCGTGGCGGACGAGAAGCTGGCGGCGATCTCTTCCGCGCGCCGCTTGCTGGCCGGACTTTCTCCGCCGGATGCAGCCAACGATGCGCGATGGGAACAGGCGGCCCTATGGGCAGATCTGCCAATCGATCGACCGCCGCGCGTGCGCCCGGTCTCCCGTCGCCGACGAGAGGTCTTCGCGCGATCGGAAGGCCGCTGCCACTACTGCGGGACGGCGCTCACTCTGGATGGTCGTTGGCATGTGGAACACATGGTTCCACGAGCGCTCGACGGAGAGGACTCTGCTCCGAACTTGGTCGCCGCCTGCGTCCCGTGCAACCTCGCAAAGCGCGACCGGACTGCACTCGAGTGGGTCGTCAGCCGTGACGAGGGAAAACATGTGCACGACCGGTGATGACCTTCCCGAGGTTCGGGCAGGTGCTGACGCGCTCCTCGCGCTCATGCGCGACGTCGACGCGCTGTCGAACAGTTTCTACGACGAGCTAGGCAGGAACGAGCTGGCCGATCCTGTCGACTACCTGGCGGTCGCCCTCCTCGTCGAGTCGAGCGTCCAAAAGAATTTCTGCGACAGCGGCGCACAGCATCGCGAGGGCTTCGTCCGGGCGCTCGCAGAGCTGATTCAAAACGTCATGGACGGCAACGATGTACCCAGGCCCCAGGACGGCTGGGATCCGCTGGCATCCTCCGCGGCGGCGTTTTCTGCGCCCCAACTTGCTGCGTTGGCGATTTCTGCGGCTAGGGGTTCCAGCCGGCAACCATGAAGCCGCACGAGCAGGCCGAGTTCGACTTCGGCATGGCGCGGCAGCAGCGAATCGGCCGAGCCCTTCGAGCAGCTCCCGGAGGAGTCAGCCGCGCTGTACCGCTCGGGGACATGGACAAGCTTGTGCTTGCTTGCATGGATTCGCTTGCATTTCAGATCGCTGACGAAGTGATGCGACTGCCAAAGGACTCTGCATCCCGGTATACCGCCTCACGAATTGCTAAGTTCATTGCTTCGCTGGGCGACGTATCTCCGGAGTTCGCAAACGAGACGTCTCGCTACTTGAAAGAGTCAATTGCTCGGCAACGTTAGGCTGTTGAATTTCGCTTCCCACTTGCGGTAGCGTGAGACGCCATGCATAATCAGAGCGCCGCATGGGACTCGCCGACCGTGCAGATGTGAAAGGCGCGCTGGGTTGGCAGCCAGCGAAGCGGATGTAGGACGCTGAGACGCGATCCTTGACACTCGGAAATAGACCGAGAGCCCTGCCCGGGGTCGTCATCTTCCAGACGTACGGATTCATCGCGCCGCGAGGCGCGTGTCTCTCGTTTCCTGGAGATCCGTGTGACCGACTCTGCATCCCATGAACTGCCCGCGACGGGCTATGTTCGCCAATCGGCCCTCATTCCGAAGGTCATTCCCTTCAGCAGCGCCACGCTTTGGCGCAAAGTGAAGTCCGGCGACTTTCCTAAGCCAATCAAGCTATCCCAGCGCGTGACCGCCTGGAAGGTCGAAGACGTCCGCGCCTGGATGCAGGCTCGCAACGCTGCTTGAGGAGGCGCAATGAACTCCCTCAACGGCGCTGCGGGCGCGTGGATTGGTCCGCCCAAAAATGACGAAGCCGAGGCGACTGGCGGGTCGCTCGGCCTCTGGGATCAATCGAAAACCAACGCTCAAGATCGTAGCGAACTCGCGGCCCACGATCAAGCTGCCACTGAGCAGCACAAGGCTTTCTCGACGCTGCAAGCGAAGTTCGCTATCGCAGGCTTCGGTCTGCATGCAATGTCGGATGGCAGCTTTCTGGCTTGCCGCTGGAACCTGAGTCGCCCGCTTCCATCCTTGGCCGCTGCGGGCGTGTTTCTGCGCATGGTCGGAGGTGCTCGTGGCTGAATGGCACCCGACCCTTGCGGAGGTCGCTCACGCTGTTCTCGGCGTTGAGCTCCCCGCCCTGAAGCCCGGCACGTTCGTCCGCTTCCGCGGTGCCGCCGACCGAGCCGGCCAGAAATCGGCCTACGCCAAACTCTTTCCTGACGAGCACGGCGCGATCTTCGGCGACTGGAAGCTGGGCGCTGAGGGATCGTGGAGCGCGCGCAATCAGGCCGACATGACACCGGCGGAACGCGTGGCGTACCGGGCCGCGGTGAGAGCCGCAAAGGAGAAGCGCGAGCGAGAACAGGCATCGGAGTGGCGCCGTAGCGGCGATCGAATCCGGGCCATTCTTCGCGGTTCACGGCCCATCGTCGACGGTGATCCAGCAGCACTGTACCTTCGTCGCCGCGTCGGGCTCGACGCCTCTGCACTACCCCAATGCCTGCGGATCGCGTACCTCCCCTGCATCGAGGACGGGATCGAGATCGGCGTCTTCCCGACGCTCATCGCGCCGCTCGTGAAGGGCACGGAGACTGTCGCCCTGCACCGTACCTACCTGACCGAGCAAGGCCGCAAGGCACCCGTCCCGACGGTGCGGAAGCTGACGCCCGCGGCTGGGATCCTCTCGGGTTGCGCGATACCGCTGTCGGCGCCATCCGGCGGGGCGATCGGCGTTGCCGAGGGAATCGAGACCGCACTGGCCGCCTCTCGTCTCTCCGGCTTGCCGACCGTAGCGGCCTATAGCGCCTCCAATCTTGCGTCCTACCGCTGGCCGCGCGAAGCACGACGCGTCATCGTCTACGGCGACAACGACCCCGCCGGGTTGGCGGCCGCTGAGGGCCTGCGGTCAAGAGCCGCGGCGGCCGGCGTTTCCTGCCAAGTAGTGATCCCTGAGAAGGCTGGGCAGGACTGGTGCGATGTCCTGCAGGAGGGTCGCGAATGAGCGAACAAGACGTTCTGAACGCTCAGGCCGCAGCTCGCTCCGGCGTCATCTTGACCAACGGCTCAACCCTACGGCCCGAGCCAGTGAACTGGCTGTGGGAGGGATGGATCGCCTGCGGCAAGTTCCACATCCTAGGAGGGGCGCCAGGCCAGGGAAAGACGACGCTCATGCTGGCGATGGCAGCGGCGATCACTTGCGGCGGTCGCTGGCCCGACGGATCGCGCGCCCCGCAGGGCAACGTCGTGGTCTGGTCGGGGGAGGACGATCCTCGGGACACGCTGCTCCCGCGCCTGCTGGCGATGAGCGCCGACCCGTCCCGCGTCTACTTCCTAACGGGGATGCGTGAGGGCGACGAAGAGCGCAGCTTCGATCCCTCGACCGACATGCTCCAGCTCACCGCGGAGATGGAGAAGATCGGGGACGTCAAGCTGCTGATCATCGACCCAATCGTCAGCGCCGTTCAGGGCGACGACTTCAAGAACAACCAGGTTCGCCGCTCCCTGAAGCCGGTCGTTGATCTCGCCGACGCTACGGGCTGCGCCGTGGTCGGCATCACGCACTTCGGCAAGTCCACCGCCGGCAGAGATCCGACCGAGCGTCTGGTGGGCAGCGTCGGCTACGCCGCGCTGGCACGGGTCGTGATGGCGGCAGCCAAGTCCAAGCCCCTGGGCGACGAGGCCGAACGCCGGATCCTTGTCCGGACGAAGTCGAACATCGGCCCGGACGATGGCGGCTTCGAATACCGGCTCCGCCAGACGGAGCTGGATGCGTTCCCCGGCGTCACCGCCTCGTGTGTCGAGTTCGGGGCAGCGATCGATGGCACGGCTCGTGATCTTCTCGCCGACGCGGAAGCCCTGCCCGACAACGACGGCGACGTGCACCTAAACGATGCCGCGGACTTCATGCGGAAGATCATGACCGACGTCCTTGGGAAGTCGGCAGGCCCGATGGAAAGCCGGGAAGTCGACCGCCTGATGAAGGCCGAGGGCTACACCACAAAGGCCATCCGCCGCGCTCGCGAGTCGTTGGGCATCGTCATCAAGCGCACAGGTTTCGGCGAGCAAACAAGGACGTTCTGGACCCTACCCGACGGCCCACTTATGCCCACTTCTGCCACTCGTGCCCACGTTCCGGAGTGGGCAAGAGTGGGCACGAATGGGGCACGAGTGGCCGACGCATCAAGGTTTGACGACACGGTCACGCATGACGAGGAGGCCTTCTGATGTCGGCGCGCAAGCTGCTGAACAGCATCCATGCGGCAGGGATGGCGATCGTCCTGGAGGGAGAGCGGCTGATCGTCCGACCCGGGTCTTTGCTGACGAGCGACCTTCGGGAATCGATCACAGCGATGAAGCCGGAACTCGTCCGGCTGCTGCAAGCATCGAACTCCCCGGCGTTCGAGCGACCGCACGCCCTTCCGCCCCATGAACTCGACCGAGCACATGCTGATGCCTGGGGTGAAGAGGCCATCGTCCGGTTCGTCGACCGCGTGGGCGCCCTACGCGGCGCCGGCCTCGGCGAACAGGACGCCGAAGACCTCGCCGAACGCCTCCACTTGCGCGACCTCGACGGCGCCGACCAAAGCGTCTGCGTTGTGGACTGCAAGCATTACAGCGTCGGGTTGTGTCGCAACCATCGAGAGGCGTCGATCTCCCACGAGCTAGGCGCCTTCGCCACGACGCCGCAGCGGTGCCCCGGCATCGCCTGGAAGGCCATCCAATGATCCGCACCGTGCTTGGCCTGGCAGGAATCGCCTGCGCCATCGCAGCCACGATCGTGCTTCCGCGGTCTTCGCTTTGGACGCGGATGCAGCCAAGGGCCGGCGCAAGCCCGACCCTCGACAAGACCCAGGCAACCCATCGACCCCGCTTCGCGTGCAAGGCACAGCGCGAAGACCAGTAGGAGCATCTATGAACCAACTGACCATCCGCCGGCGCATCGCCCTTACCGAGGGGCAGCGCAAGGCGATCAACCAGGCAGCCCACGTACTGGCGCAGCAGTCTTTCGGGCGAATCCGCGACGAGATGCTTCGAAAGGCTCGCGCCATGCTTGACGAAGGGCACAGTTCTGACGAAGTCTCCGAGGCAATCCGCTCCTGGATCGTCTTTGACGCGTGGGCAGAACGCCGTGCTGAAGGGGGTGCGCTATGAGCATCAAAGCGCCCGCCCCCACTGTTCAGGAAGACGAGCCCGCCCCGCGGCGCACCAGGCGATCAAAGCCGGAGCGCACTGAACAGACCACGGCGGTATTGGTGCAGGCGTCGACACTGCTCGCAGAACCGGCGTCAGCAGCCGTTCCGACGATGCCGCAGTTCATGCCCTGGGGTGAGTCGGCCGAGGACTTCAACAGCCGCATGGCTGGCCTGGCCGATCGGCTCGCGATGATCAGCGGGGCCAAGCGATGAGCCGCCGCATTGAGATCGAAGCCTCGGACGAAGTGTTGAAGGTGATCGACCGGCTCGGCCAGCGCTGGGGCGAGAAGATCCGGACAAAGATCATCGAACGCGCGGTGATTACGGCCGAGGACGCGCTGGCACATGCCGAGCAGCATCCGGCCTGGACGCCTCCTGATCTCCGCGGGAACCGCTACCTGTGGCGCTCCGGCCCCCGGTAGCAGGCGGCGAGGCCTCGACGGGGTCTCGCCGCACGCACTCAGTGGCAAGTGAACGTGACTTCTACGTTCATCGGCGTCCAGCCTCGAGCGCCAGTTTCCTCGGCATTCAAAACTTCCGCTGTCTTGTTCATCCCGGCGCAATGCGCGTTCGCCAGCTTTACGGCCTCGAACTTGACCTCAGTCCAACTGTTCAGGCCACCTCGCTGCTGGTAGCCAACCATGTATTTGTCGCCTCCAAGCGCCATGACTTCGGTGTGCGACGCGCATGCCGTCAGCCCGAGAGCAATTCCGATAGCAAGGAAACGGAACATTCTGACCTCCTCCATATCGAGACGCGTGCAGCATACCAGTCACTTCATCGGACAAGACGACTTGGGCGGGAAGCGTAGCGCATTGGCGACGTCACGACCCGGGTTTTAGAGGTACTAGACCACGATGGGTAGCGCAGTTGAATCACGTTATCCGGATTAAATCGAATTCACTCGCGACGCGCTGTAAATACGTCCATAGTGAAGCGATGGACACCCATGCATGCGACCTCCAGGCTATCGAGCCCCGGCATATCGAAGCGCTTCTGACCGCCGACGAAACCGCACGTGTCTTGGACATCGATCCCATGACCCTCGCTGCGTGGCGGCATCAGCGGAGGGCCCTGCCGTTCGTCAAGATCGGTCGAATGGTGCGCTACCGCCAGAGCGATGTGCGCGCCTTTATCGACGCGAACGTGCGAGAGGCGGCGTGATGGACGACTTTCTTGCGCTCGCCATCCAGAACTACGCCCAAGCCGAGCTCGCGCAGGCCCAGCGGAACTTCTTAGCGAACGCTCAGTGCGTTCCAGCAGACGGAGCGCCGCCGCCGATGCAGCAACCTGTGCGGGAGGCTGCCGACGCGACGCCGGTGCTAGTGCAGGATGCGCTCGAAGCGCTCGGTACGCGCTACGCGCAGCAGCACGCCCTCGGGGGCCTTCTGCGAGCTCTGCGCAACGTACCGGGCGTGGGCGACAGCGTCGCCGCCGCGCTCGCCGAGGGCCAGGAGACGCAGCTCATCGCGAACGCCTGCGACGCGACCAGAGATGCCTACTTCTGCGCCGCAGAAGCGCTTCTGTCGGTGCTGATCGCTCCCGAAAAAGCGAGGCTTCAGTGACCCTGAAGGCCCCATACGAAGCGGCGCTCAGCCGCCATCTAGTGGATCAACAGCGTCGCGCCCTTGCCCTGGCGAGGCTCTTCGTTCGTCCATCGCAAGCCGCAGGAGATTCGACAGCTCCTCAAAGGTGTCCACCTGGGGCTGATTCGTCGAAGAGCCAAGGTTGAACGCCGCCCGGCGCTCGAACTCCTGCTCAACTTCATGCCGAACCTGATCGTCAACGCCGGCTACCTTGAGGATCCCGAGCACTGCTCCTTCGATCGCCTGGAGCTGACCGCCTTGGCGCGACATCTCCTCAGCCAGCAAGCGGATGGCGTCCTCAACCTTCTTCAACCGATCGTCCATCCAGCCTGCCTCTGAACCGATTGCACCGACACAGCGAACTGTACAGCCATCGACATGCGCAATTTCCTGAAGATCGCCTCCAACGTCCAGACGACGCCGCTGCTGCTGGCCTTGGCCCGCCAGCCGTTGCTCTGGAATGAGCACACGCTTCGCACGCAGTACCCAGGTACGCCGCACAGCGAGGTGGACGACATTTGGCTGCGTTTCCAAACCTTACCTGAGCCCGGGCGCGAGGTGGAGGTCGTGGATCAGCATGAGAGCGTTTGGTATCCGGCAATCAACGCGCTGCCCGAGGTGCGACCGCTGGTCTTCAACCTGATGGCGGCTGTTCAAGGCGAGCGCCTTGGCCGCGTTATGGTGACGCGTCTTCGCGCTGGCGGTCGGATCTACCCACACACCGACGACGGAGCGCACGCTGAGTACTACGAGCGCTTCCACATCGTCCTGGCAAGCGGCCAGGGCTGCAAGTTCCGGGCAGGCGATGAGATCGTCCACATGGCGGCGGGCGAAGTCTGGTGGTTTCAGAACGCGCTCGAGCACGAGGTCATCAACGACTCGAAGGACGAGCGCCTGCACCTCATCGTGGACATCCGATGCCCGCAAAGCCGTCAATCCCCGGGAAACGGCGGTGCGTAAGGCTGGCGCCTCGGCTTCCTCCCGTGGCGACGTCTGGGGGCAAGGCAGCCGTCGTCTGAATATTGCGCTTAGCGACTCGGTGTTTGCGGCTGGGTATTGGTGGGAATCACAGCGAGCCCAAACCGAGGGGCGCCCGCTGTGCGAAGCAACTGGTCGCGCATCTGCTCGATTCCGTCTCGCATCTCCTCGGGCAGCGTCGTGGCCAAGTGTTGATCAAGCCTGGCTCGGCTCATTCCTTCGAAGAATTGCAAAACGGCTTCTCGGTATGGGTGGGTGGCTATGAGCGCAGTAACAGCAATTTCAAGGGCCATGATCTGGCCTTCCTGTCGCGACACCAGCGCCGCCAGTCGTTCGAGTTCCATGGGTGCCCCTTTCGTGGAGGAATGGTCTAGCAACCGCAACTCTGCCACGACTGCGGGCGCCCGCCCAGCCTCCTCAGGAACTGCAAGGTGACCGAACACAGGGGCCCGACGGCCTACACAGTCGAGCGCTGGAGCGACATTCGCGAAGAGATGCTCCCGCTGTTGTACCGGCACTGGCGAGAGGTGGCGCTGAACCATGACGAGGTGCCGCTGCACATCGACGAGAAGCGCTACGCCGACCTCGACGCGAAGGATGCGCTGCACATCGTGACTGTACGTCGCGATGGCGGCTTGATCGGCTACCACGTCGCGTTCGTGTCGACCCATCTTCATTACGCGAGCACGCTCCACGGCATCACGGACGTTTTCTGGATTGCACCGGAATGCCGCCACGGCGTGACCGCGCTGCGCATGTTCCAAACGGCGGAGCGCGAGCTGAAGAAGCTGGGCGTGCGCAAGCTCTTCACGGCTACCAAGCTTCATCTCGACCAGGGCTCGCTTTTTGAGCACATGGGATACCGCCCGGTCGAGCGCCTGTACTCGAAACTGATCTGAGGACTCCACCATGGTTGCAGCAGCAGGCATCGCGTCCGCCGTCATCGGCGCGGGCGGTGCAATCGTCGCGTCGAACAAGCAGGCCGGCGCCGCCAACAGGGCGACCGACCTCCAAGGGCAGATCTACCAGCAGAATCAGGCCAACTTGGCGCCGTACATGGCCGCGGGCACGCCGGCCCTATCGCGGCTGTCTGATCTCCTGGGCACGAGCGGCAACACCGGCGCGAGCGGCTATGGATCGCTCACGAAGCCCTTCACCGTGCAGGACTATCTGAACAATCAGGATCCGTCCTATCAATGGATGCAGCAGCAGGGACAACAGGCGCTTATGAGCAGCGCCGGTGCCCAGAACGGCGTCCTCTCCGGCGCCGCGATGAAGGACCTCCTGAACTTCAGCCAGGGCCTCGCCGCGAATCAGTACCAAGCGGCCTACAACCGGTGGACGACGAACCAGGGCAACACGTTCCAAAGGCTGTCGAACCTGGCCGGTCTGGGGGAAAACGCCGCCGCTGGCGCTGGCAATATGGGCGTGCAGTCTGGCGCGAACATGGCGAACACGATCACCGGTGCGGGCAATGCGGCGGCCTCCGGCATCGTGGGAGCATCGAACGCGGTCAGCGGGGGCCTCAACAACATGGCCGGCTACTACTACCTGCAGCACAACACGGGCAACCCGCTGATGTCGCAGGGCTTCTACGGCAACGACTCGACGGGGTACACGAACGCCGCCCCGTGGACGGTTGGCCCGTCGCCTGATGGAGGCTCCTGATGCCCATCGATCCGAACATCGCTCTTGGCATTCAGACCGGCAGCCCGTTCCAAACGGTCGCCTCGATGCTCAACGTCCAGAACGGCCTCCAGCAGAATCGCCTCCTCCAAGCGCAGACCCAGGCGGCCAACATCGCTAACCAAGCGAACGCCGCCAACCTCGGTGAGCGCAACGCCCTGCGCAACCTCATCACCGATCCGCGAGTGCTCGATGCGAGCGGCAACGTCGACCCCTCGAAGTACGCCGTCGTGGCGCCGCAGGTGGCCCCTACGCTGGGCGGCGACGTCTCGAAGTCCATCACCGGCGCGCAGACCGCGGCCGTGACGAACGCCGAAACGGCGTTCAAGCTCAAGGGCGCACAAGCCGACCGCGGCTTCCAGGAGGCCGCTGCCTTGTTCCAGGATCCGCGCATTCAAGGGCTGACGGATCAGGCTTCGCCGGGTCAGGTCAACGCGGCCGCGAGTGCCATCCTCGAGGCCCAGGATCGAGCCACGGCTGCTGGTGTGCCGCGGGAGACCATGGCTGTCCTGACGGCGCCGTTCCTGAACGTGCTGCACAACAACCCGGCCATGCTGCCGCAGGCGCTGAAGAATGTCGTCGTCGCAGGCGCTCAACGCAGCCAGCAGCCCACCGTCATGGGGCCCCAGTATTCGCCCATCTCGACCCAAGGTGGCACGCAGCTCGTGCAGACGAATGCGTTCGCTCCGGGTGGTGTCGGGAATGCTGGCAATCCCTATCCGCCGCCGAATCAGATCATTCCGAGCCCCGGTGGCCCAGTGATCACGAATACGTCGAACGGTCAGGCCCGTCCGCTGACGCCTGCGCCGTCGACGCCGCCCATGGCACTGCGGATCCCGAGCGGCGAAACGACGCAGACGGAACAAGCTCTGCAGGACCAACGCACGGCAACGCAAAGCCAGCTCGCCGATCTGCCAGCTCGGGCAGAGGTCTATCGGAACATCATCGACCTCGCGAACAAGCCGGGCCTGTCGACCGGCTCCTTCGCCGAGGGCGTTCGAAACCTGAGTTCGCGCACTGGGTACAACTTTTTCAGCGGCAACGCGGTCGACTACAACGCGCTCGGCAAGTACCTGGCGCAGGAAGCGGCGCGGACGGCGTCGGCGATGGGACCGGGCACGAACGCTGGTCTGGCGAATGCCCAGGCGGCGTCGGGCTCGACGTCCTATGACCCGACGACTATCAAGCGTATCGCCTATCTCTCGGAGGCGAACGCGGCGGCGCTACCGGAGTACGACAAGGGCCTGTCGGCCGCGATCCAAGCAAGGCTCCAGCAGCAGCCGGACACTGATCCGGTCTTCGCCAAGCGCCAGTTCGACCAGCAGTGGGCCGCGACGTACGACCCCCGAATCTATGAGCTGTCCAACGCGATGAAGCGCGGCGACGGTGAACAGGTTGAGGAGATCTTCCGCGGCCTCGGCGTGCCTGGCACTTTCAGCAACGGCAAATTCCAGCCGTCAGGCCCTATGACCACCGCGGCGACCGCGCTGTTCTCGAAGGCCCAGCGCCTGAAGGCGATGACCGCAGGGGCGGCGCAATGAGCGACACCGTCGACTACGATTCGGTGCTTGGGCTGTTCACGCCTCCCGACGCGGACAAGCAGATCAGCAACGCCTCGGCGATCCTCGGCTCGCTCAAGGGGCAGTCGCCCCAGGTGGTGAGCAGGACGGCCGCTGCCCTGGCGAGCACGACGACGCATCCAGCCGTGGCCGCTGCAGCGTCCCAGCTCCAGTCGGATGCCAACACGACGATGACCACGCAGACGACTCGTGGACACCTCGTGCAGCATCCGGACACGAACGCGGCTGTCGATCGTGCCCGTTCAGCGCTGAGCCCGGCTTCGGTCGCGTTCACGCCGCAGGAGCAGGCCACCTCCGATGCCATGGAGCGCAACCCGTGGGCGACCAACGGTTTCGCTCGGGCGTATGCCTCTGCGTCGCCCCAAGACCGTGCCGACATGCTGCGCTCTCGGACGATGGTCATGCCGTCGAACGTCGACTATGACGGCGTGATGGGCCTTTTCCAGGGCAAGCCGGCGCCCAGCAACGGCATGCCTGCGATGCCCACGACCCCTCAGTCCCTGCAGGTCGACCAAGTGAAGCCGGGCAGCGACCCGTACTCGGACGCGCTCTATGCCAAGACAGGCTCTGGCGACTACACGCGTCCTGGCGAGACCTATTGGCAAGCCTATGGTCGCAACGCCGCCTATGACCAGGCGATGCGCAACGCTGGTCTTCGGAAGCCGGCGAGCCTGCTGGATTTGGCAGGCAATGCCGTGTCCGGCGTCGCTGGAGCAATCGCTGGCGGGTATCACGGTCTGCTCAGCCTCGGCCAAGGCACATCGACGGCAGGAACGAACGCGGAGAACACTGCGCAGGCGCTGACGTACCAGCCGACCAATCCGGAGTCGAGGGCTGTCCTGGACATCGTCAACTCGAACGCCAACCCCCTCAACTGGCCGGGTGCGGTCGGGCACTGGATCGGTGACAAGTTGGCAGAGCACGGGATGCCTGCCGTTGGTGCCGCCGCGGCCACCCTGGGCGCCGCCGCGCCCCTGGTACTCGGCGCAAGTTCGAAGGCACGGAACGCGGTCGCAAGTGCTGGCCGCAGCGCTGGGACCACGGTCGCAGACCTGGTGCGACCTGCTGCACCGGCCGCGCCGCGCGTCGAGCCAACGTTGGAGCCAACGGGCGTACAGCAGTCTTCAGGGAGCCCGGCAAGCACTGCTGCTGCGCCGGCGGGAGCCCGTACGCAGGCTCAGCCGAATCAAGCCGCTCCATCGCCAGGGCAGGCCGCCGGGCCGCCCGGCTACTTGGATCCAACCCTACGTGTGCCGAGCGCTCCTGCTGCCCCGCGCGCTCCGGCGCTGAGTGATGGTGCTAACGGCGTGTTTGCCGAGGCGCCGACTCCCGCGCAGGCTTCGCTGCCGATCGAGGAGCAGCAGCGACGTGCCCAGGTGCTGAAGAGCATCGGCCTTGACAACGCACGGGAGAGCGCGACCTCCGGTGACGCGAAGCAGGCCGCGACGGACTTTCAGGTCTCGCGCACGGACACGCCAGGCGGGAACGCGATGTCGCAGGTCTTCGCCCGGGAGCGCCAGGCTTTGAACGACTACGCGGACAACATCGTCAAGGACACCGGCGGCACGACCATGAATGACCAGTCGGCCAAGTACAGCCGCGGCGAGACAATCATGGCGCCGCTCGAGGCTCTGAAAGACTACTACGACTCCAACATCGCGCGGCTGTACGGCGAGGCCGACGAGCGGGCTCAGGGCGTGCCGACGCAGCTCGATCAGTTCCGGACAACGCTCGGCGACGACTCGCTCATGACCAACAGCGACCGCGTTCAGCTCCGCAGCGCGATCACGGCGTACGCGAAGAAGCTTGGGATCATCGGCGACAACGGCTCCATCTTTGCGAACGGCCAGCAGGCGGAGACGATGCGCAAGTACCTGAACGAGCAGTGGACGCCGCAGGCTTCGGGACTGATCGGTAAGCTGAAGGATGCGCTCGACGACGACGTGATGCAGTCGGCCGGGGAGGACGTGTATGGACAGGCGCGTGAACTTCGCTCGCAGCGCGCTCGGGTGCTTGACGATCCCAACGGCATCGCGAAGCTGATGGATGCCAGCGGCCCGAACGGCATAAACCGCAAGGTGCCCGTCGAGAAGGTTGCGGACACAATCACCAGCTTGCCGGCCGACCAGCTCGGGCACATCGTGACGACGCTGAAGACGGTTCCCGATGCCCTACAGCCACAGGCTCAGGCCGCGCTGGCCGAGATCAAGGCGCAGTTCGCGCACAACGTGGCCGAAACCGGGGGCAAGACTGCAGGCCAGTGGAACAACAAGGGCGTTCAACGCTACCTCTCGGGCAACTCTGCGCGCCTCGGCATCGTGTTCTCTCCCGACGAGATGCAGCGATTCGGCACGCTGAACGACGCCGGCAACATCCTGGCGCACAGCCAGGCGTATCCGGGTGCCGCGGCGCAGGCCCACAACCTCGTCAACGCTGGCACGGGAGCTCGCGCGGTCGGGCTGGGGCTGCAGAGTGCCGGCGGCGCAATCGGCGGCACATTGGGCTCCGTTTTCGGGCCGGTAGGCACTGCGGGCGGGACAACGCTTGGCGCGGCCCTTGGCGGCAAAGGGGCCGGGATGATGAACGACGCGCTCAGCATGCACGCGTTCAACAAGCGCATGGTCAAGCTCGCTGATTTGTTGCCGACCTCGAAGCAGAGCGGCTTGTCAGACGTGGGACGGACTCGTTAAGCAACGGGCTGCACCAAACGGGCGCATCTTTGAACCGCAGGCATCTTTGGACTGTGGATCGCGTTCAGCGACGCCACATCTCGTGAGGGCAGCAATGTATCAGTCAAACAGGGCGCTCTTGGCGCCCGAGCTCTATGTGCTTCACCCGGACGGGTCTGCGACGGTTGCCACGCCGATGCAGGTCGCGCTCCGCATCGCCGAGCTATTGGCGAAGACTTCGGTCATCCCTGATGAGCGACCAGCAGTTGCCAGCGCACACTGCCCTGGGTGTAGGTATGCTGATGATGATTCTGCGGCGGGAGACGCGTGCCACCAATGTGCGTGATTTCTTTACCGCATCCCGGGCACCGATAGATGCCGGACACCGCAGGCACCGTACCGGGGTTCCAGACTACGTCGAACTCACCTCCTTGATGCTGGGCCAGGAAGTTTCCGTACTTGTAGAAAGCCATCCAGTTTCCTCCTCAGTGCCCGGAACCGCCGGGCGCGCTTCTCGACGTTCTTTGCCCAGCGTGCTGCCGATGCGCCACCGGGCGTCTCAGCAGCGTCCTTGGGTGGCGGCATTCGGCAACGCAGTGTCTTTTGAGCGACGCCCCTATCCTCAAAACGTATTCAGCACCCAAAACCCGACATCGCCTCCTCGAATTGGTGTATGGCACCGGATGGGCATCCAGCGCCCTAGACCATGCACCGCCGCCGCGGATCTGGGCCCCGGGCATCCACGTAGTGGAAGAAATCCGAGCGCTGGTCGACAATCGGCGCAGGGGATAGGAGGAGCCCATGACCCGTTTTCGCCAGATCTCGGCACTAAGCGCCGCCTCTCTGCTTAGCATTCTTCCCGGAGCATCTCGGGCGGACTTCGAGGATGATATTAGCGACTACGTCGGATATACCATCATCGCCGTCAAGACGATCGACTCGTTCAAGGACAACAGTCACGAGCGAAAGGACGGCTTCGAGGGTTGCGAATACGACAGGGTCATTGTCTTCACTGATGGAACGGCCGTTACATGCCGCAGCTACGGCTATAAGTATGCGTACCGCCCGAAAGCGGTCATCCTTGGGCAGCAGATGGCATTTCAAGGGCGGGCGGTGACGATCCTCAAAATGGTGGTTCAAGGCACGGCATACGACGTAGCCTCGCGCTAAACCTCTCGCGGAGCCGGTCGCAGTGTCAGCGTCGAGCCAACCGTATTGGCAGAACGTTGTCGGCTGTCAGGGGTCAAGAGGTGAGCGTCAAAGTAGCGCTTGACGGTTCGCATGCCGTACAGGCGTTTTTGCTTCCGCTACCGCTCGCCGGCGCGCAGGCTTCCAGCCAACAGCCGGTTTGTACGCTCAACCGCGAAGGGTCGGCTACCATCCCAGCGATGTCAAAGCCGCTGTCCATCATTCTGGCGACTGCCGCCCTGTGCTTGGCACCGCCCGCAACCGCATGGGCGGACGACCGTGCCGCCTGTGCGGAGGCCGATGGAAGCCTTCTGGAAGGCGTCGTCATTGCTCGGCCCCAATACGCCTTGGGCAAGCCGCTCCGGGGCATTCCCCTCAGCCACACGCATATCAAGCTCCGCGGCGACCAAGACGGCAAGACCTACGACGTCGCGGTGGACAACGTATTCGCTGCGGGTTATGACCCGAACGTCGAGGCCGTTCCGGCGCCGCTGAGCACGATCACGCCGGGCCAGCACCTCGAGGCTTGCGGCATCCCGTACGCCGGCGGCATGCACTGGGTGCACACGAACTGCGGTGCCACGCCGACGCCGCAGGATCCGAACGGTTGGCTGAACGTGCTCGATGCAGCAGGCAACGCGGGGCCGAACCTCGAAGACAGCCAGAAGTACTGCTACCTGTGGCCTGCCAGAGCTCACATGCGGCACCGTCGGCATGCTCAGCATTCGGTGGAATGAGGAACCACCAAATCGTGAGCTTGCGCCACGGTGTGTTGCCTTAGGGAGCCGTGCAGTGGCCTGGCGGACGGCGGGTGACGGGCCTATTGCTGCGGGGGCGCCAGTCACCGCCACCGACAGCAGCCGACCCATCAGCGACATTCAAAGGCGGGAATCTGGGCGCCGGAAAGCTGTCGCTCAACCGCCCCTGAACTGCTTCTCGTAGGCAGCGACGTGCGCCGGAAATAGTTCGCCGTACAGCGGGTCGGGTATGCCTAGTACCGTTGCCTCGACATAGGGCTCGTCGCCGACGTCTGCGTGAGCCGCGTAGTCCAAGACACTCACCCCGGAGCAGGGCAACTTGTCGCCGGCCGAAGTCCTGGCCGTCAACGCGAGTGCCGCTTGGTCCGTGTGAATCATCCGACACTCGTCCTGAATGAGTCGATAGCCTTCCGTCGGGATGAACTTGCCGAACGCGACGCCCATTGGCGGATCGCCGAATTCCAGCGCGGAGTGCCCGACGAGGGTGTCGCCTGAGAAAACTGCAAATCTCATTTCTGAAGCTGCCCTTCACCAAAGCCCGCTTGTGGCCGAAAGCGCCTTCACTTTCATCGCAAGTCACTTTCTTGGTAGTGAAACACCGAGGCGCGCTCGCCGGCTACCAGCCAGTCCCTTACGGTATGCCTATCCGCCGTAGGCAGAACGTCGACACTCAGCATTTCCGCTAGCCCGAACGAGAGCTCGATTTCTCCGCTCTCGTATGTGCATCCAAGCGTCTCTGCCTCCGGCCAACAGTCGGCGTAAAAAGCGGCCTTCGACTCAATCGGCACAAGCAATATCAACGTTGAATGCCCAGACTTCTCCACCACCTCGTCGAAAACATATTCCCCGTCCTCATCCCTCAGGACCGACACTACGTCCAAGAAGGAAACGCCTTTCGCAAAAAACGGTGAGTTCTGAACTTGAAACAAAGTCAAGCGATCGCTACCGAGGACCTCTTTTGCCCACATGCGCTCCAAGGAGTGGCCGTGCCAATCCTCAGAATCCAACTTAAACCTGACTTTCTCCATTCGAGGTGCTCTCGTTCCTGTTAGCGCCTGCAGCCTACCCGAAAACCGACGCTCACGAAGGGCAGCAAGTGGCCGGCAGCACGCCGACGGTGATCGCCATCGTACGGCAGTTCGCCGCCTGGTAGCATACTTTCGTCCTCGGAACGGCTGGTTGAAGGCAGCCAGCCGCCGCTCGCGCGGCGTCGCGCTTCAGCCGAGCCCGACCCAACTACGACATTCAGGCGCCTCGTTGAATCGCCTCAAAGCTGCCATCCGAGATCGCCGCTCGAGGCTACTCAACACTACGGCCGGGTAAGTGCCTCCAAGGACTCTGCCCGCCTTTCGGTCAAATCCGCCTTGCAATCGGCGACGACAGCAATCGGCATGGTTCCACCCAACTGCGACTCCGCCCCCTCAAACTCACATTGAGCATCACGGAAGCCGAGCCAGGCTCGTTCTGCCTTGATCAACAGGGCGTCTGTGTGCTCGTTCTTGGTCGTCTGAAGGAGTCTAGAGTAAACATGGTTCAAGCGGAGATCCTGCTCTGTAAGGCGATAAGACGCGCAGATTCGCAACGTCAAGTTATCCCTGTCACATTGTCGAAAGCTTTCCCGAAGCAGCTGCTCAGGCAGACTATGAGACGCCCGGAGCATCTCCTGAATGACCCTTTCGCTTGGATCCGGAATTTTCTGATCTATTAAGCCGCCCGAATCATCATCGCCCTGACCTTCCGCATGCACGCAGATGGACACGATCGATAAAGCAATCGACAAAATGAGCTGACGCATGATCATCTGATTTGGTGACGTTGCACGATCCTAGCTGGCTCAACAACGGTCGTTCGCGAGCGGCCGCAAGTGGCCGGCAGCTCGCTTGCCTCGGCGCTGATCGTACGACAGTTCAGGGGCAGCAAGCCGTCGGACAGGCCGTAAGAGCCCGCCCAATGAGTGGCAGCTCCGTCCGCAGGTTCTACGCGTCGCGAAGATGGCGTGCGGCACATGGCGCATTGCACCTCCGCGACCGGCTTCGCTATCGCTGCACGGGCGAGTAATTGAGCAGGGATGCTGCGGGGCTGTGCTCATACAGACGTGATGACATCGCGGAACGCGTCGATCGCCGCGTGCGCAAGACACGTTGGTCCGAGGTTGCGCGCACGGCGCGCCAGCAGCGTCATGGGCCAGCCTACGCCGACATGAAACGCGAGCGTCGAAGCCATCGAGTGTATCGAGCCGTGGCCGAACGGCAGCAGCGGGAAGTGCCATGCGCCCCAGAGCAGCGAAACAAAGACTGCAGTTGCGTGCGCGCGCAGGCCGGTCACCGGTGCATCCGGGACGATGGCCGGATCGATTGCTCCTCGGAAGACGACCTCTTCAAGCACGAAGCAGACGCAGGCATAGAGCCACGCGTCGCTGATGAAGGTTGCGAGCCCGGTCGCAGGTGGCAAGTGCGGCCGGGCGCCTGACATCCACGCGGAGAGTGCGAAGAGCATGACGCCGGTCACCACGACCAGGGCGAAGAATGCTGGCTGCTGGCCTCCTCGCCAGAACTGAGGTTGACGCCAGGCGTTGACGAGCCACCACGCTAAGCCGAATGCTCCGACCGCAGCGCACAAGCACCACGCTGCAACGTCGACCCCGACGCGGGCCGACGTGACGAACGAGGCCACCAGCGAGAGCGCCGGCCATGTTGCGAGCATCAAGCCGACGGTCACGATCGATCGGTCGAATCCAAGTGGCGCGCCGTCGAAGCGCCAAAGCGCGCGCACCGGTCGATGGAGGATGACCAGTTGGTACGCGAGCACCAGAGGCACCCCCAGGACAAGGTACGCGTTCGGGGGTAGCGCCAGCAGCCAGCCAGCGGCCATCCATGCGCCGATGAAGACAGAGGCCAGTGCTGCCTGCAGACGCATCGAAGGCGGCGCTTCCCTGGACGCCAGGATCATGGGCTCCGTCAGGCCTCTTGTTTGGCGGCTGTGTTGACCGCGGCCTTCCGGACCTCCGTCAGGATCTTCCTGCGCTGAGCCGCGGGCAGCTTTGCGAAGGCCAGCAGGAGCTCCGCGTGCTCGTTCTTCTCGGCATAGAAGAAGGGGGTCGGTACCCCAAGCACGCGGGCCAGCTTGCGCACTAGGGTCGCGGGCGGCTCGTGGGTCTCGCGTTCGTACTGGTTCATCCGGGCGCTCGACGAGCCCGGCGCGATTCCCGCCAGGATGCCGAGCTGCCTCTGCGAAAGGCCTGCCAGCTGGCGCGCTTGCTTCAGGCGAGCACCAAAGGTCGACATCGCGTCGTCTCGAGATTGGGTGGTGGCGATCGTACGCGCTGGCGAGGCGCCGCGGGTCAGTAGCTCGGAACGAACGGCTGGGCCTGGGCGTAGTTTCTCGCGAAGTGCTCAAGGTAGACGCTCGCGAGCTTCGGGTTCGACCAGTTGACCAGGACGTTCTCGCTGTTGGCGTGGGCGGCCGCGGCGCTGTAGTTGAAGCTGCCAAGCTCCACGGTCTGACCGTCGGCGATCACGACCTTGTCGTGATGGATCGAGTAAACGCTGATCGTGCGAACGTCGGCGCCGGCCGCCTGCAGGGCGCCGAGGGCGGCCCGGGCCTTGCCGCTGCGGTCCTGGCTGATGTTCTCCTTCTGGTCGGCGATCACGCGGACGTCGACGCCGCGGTGCCGGGCGCGCACGAGGGCCTCGGTGACAGGGACGCTGGTGAAGCTGTAGGCGAGCACCCGCAGCTCACGCTGGGCGCTGTCAATGACCTTGACCACGAGGTGTTCCGAGCCTTCATGCGGACTGAAGGCGACCTCGATCGACCCGGCGCAGGAATGATGTAAGAGTGGCTGTCCTGGTAGGCGGTGACGGCCTGGTCGATCAGCGACGGATGGCGCTTGCTGGCATAGACGGACTGGGCTGTGGCGGCGAGGGCTGCGGCGAGAGCGAGACGGTAGACTTTGGACATGGCCGGCATTGTCGTGCTGGCCGCGGCCGGGACACACACTCGTCGAGGTATCCATGTGCTACAGCGCACAGGTCTACGCGGACTGGAAAAAGTACACGCGGATGTTCGGGGCGACCATGAGCGTCGGCGAGTTCTACCGCACCTTCTGGCGGCGGAACAACGAGCCCGAGGCCAAGGTGAAGATCCCGAAGGCGATGGAGCATGCCTTCGCCGATCCTCAGACCGACGACGAGCGGCGGATCAAGGCCGAGATCGACGCGTGGCACGCCAGCGAAGCGACGAGGCTCGAGCAAGAGCTGTTCGCCCAGCGCAAGCGTCTGGCGGACGCGGAGCGTGTTCTCGCCGGCCCCAAGCCCACCAAGAAGGCGGCGGACGACGCGCGCATCGCCCCCGACAAGATCGACCGCGCACGCCGCGCGCTGGCCGACCTGCAGCGCACTGAGCTCGAGCCGCGGGACTCTCGCATCTTCCCTGGCGTCTACGCGCCCGTGATGGTCGTCCAGGACGGTGAGCTCGTCGTTATGCCGATGCGTTACCAGTGCCGCCCGTGCGGCTCGCCGGCGTTCTTCGACACGAAGTTCCCCGGCACGTACAACGCACGCCGCGACAACCTGGGAGGCAAGTTCTGGCAGTCCCTGTTCGGCTTCTCGCACGGGATCATGCTGGCCAGCTCGTTCTTCGAGCACGTACGGCGACACAAGGCCGAGGGCCGCGAGCTGGGCGACGGCGAGGCCGAAGAGGACATGATCCTCGAGTTCAAGCCGGCCGGCGTCGAGGAGATGCTCGTCGCGTGCCTCTGGGCGCGCTGGACGTCGCCGGGGCAGCCGGACTTGCTGTCCTTCGCAGCGATCACCGACACCCCCCCGCCGGAGGTCGCGGCCGCGGGGCACGACCGCTGCATCATCCCGATCAAGCGCGGGAACGTGGACGCCTGGCTAAATCCGGACGCGTCGCAGCTCGACGCGTTGCATGCCATCCTCGACGACCGGGAGCGTCCGTTCTACGAGCACCGACTCGCGGCGTAGCGGCGGGTCAAGAACGCGCCCTGCCGGGCCATCAGGTCGTCGGCGATGCGCCAGCAGGTGTCCAGTGACAGCTCGGCCGGGGCGAAGTGGTCGTCCAGGGGCTGCTTGGCGGCAGCGCGCGCAGCTTTGCGGGCGGCTTCGAGCGCGCGCTGCTCGTCCTGGTGCCGCCATTCCTCACGGGACGCGGCGCGCATAGCCTCCAGGCGGGCGATGGGGACATGGTTGGCGCTGCGCTGAAATCCCGCTGGCGTCCAGTCGACCGGAAGGTCCAGACCCGGGCAGCGCACCCAGAACGCGCAGCCAGTCTCCGGCCGAGCGGAGGCCGCGCGGATGTGGCCGTCCTTCACGATGTCCCGGGCGCAGCCGCCGATGCCGCCCGAGTCGCCGCACCAGTGCTCGCAGCGCCAGCAGGCGCGGCTGAAGTCGTTGGGTTGAGGGGTCCAATGGGAGGTGCCGGAGAACATGCCGCTATGCTGGCAAGCCGCAGGCTCATGAAATGCGCCATCGCCCGCACACCTCCTAGGTGTCGTTCAGCCGTCGGACCAGACCCTGGTTTGGTGGGCCTTGATCAACCCAAGCAGTTCCATGGAGCAGCTCAAGAGGTATCGAGTGGTGCCCTCGCGATCCGGAGTAGGCGCCGTTGGCGTGTCGATGTATGCACGCAGTTCACCGTTGTAGTCGGCTAGTCTGTCGTGCAGGTACTCAAACTTCTTCAGTACATCCTCGAGCAGCTGGCGATCAATCAAGGCGAGGGTCTGGAAGGCGACTTCGAAGCGGCCGAGTTCAAGCACCTCCTTCGACCAAAATGCATTCGCTTCCTCGGTCGTTGCGCCGACCGAGGGCAGCCGCGCGCACAGCTCATTGATGTGCTCAAGGAATGGCTCGATCGATACCGGTGAAACCACCTTCCGAAGCCAAAAGTCGTCTTGGATGGACTGCTTGCGCGCTCGCCTGTCCTTCTCTTGGTTGTAGGCGAATGTCTTCCAAGACAGTAGAAGTGCCACCACGCTGAGCGCGACTGACGGTAGCGACGAAACGAATTTGGATGCGATCGACTCAGGAGCTGGCTGGCACACGGCCACCGTCACGCTGGCTGATGGCTGCATCGCTGAGCAACCTGTTGGCAACTGCGCCATCAGCGTCGCAAGGGTGTCACTAGCGGTTGAGGCCGGAGTCGATGCGGCAGGCTGTAGAGACGCAAACTGCCCTGCGGGTGCCGCAGTAGATGTGGGCGGACTCGTTCGGAGCGACGAATGGTGACTCACGTAAACAGGTTGCGCGCCTGCAAAGCGCGCGAAACGTAGCCATCGAGCGCCTCGCGGATGAACCTCGGAGACTGGAAGTGGTACTGCTCGTAGAACCGCTGCTTGCTGCCTGCTTTGACTACGCTAGGCCCGAACATCCCGAGGAAGAACGAACTACTGATCGCGTAGATGTTCTCGGGGATCCGAACGTCCATGACGTCCCCGGCCGCATCGTGACGATCAAGCTGCATCTCCTCACGCAGACGCTCACCGCGGTTGCGACCCGTGAAAACGGGCCCTTCGATCTTGGCGAAGTCGATCGTTCGGTCTTCCAGGTTCATACTGCTTCTCCCGGCGTGGCTTCAGTGCTAGCCGTGGTAGAGAGGGGGAATTTTAGGCCAATCAGAGTTCCCGGGAACTTGACGCCGTGCAGATGCCGCAAAAATCTGTCGTCGGGCTTCATCCGCAGGTCATTGAAGGTGTTGAAGGCGATGATCCGGTTCCCGGCTGCGTTCGCCTCCATCCGGTACGTGCCATCGAACAGGGCATACGTCGAGCCCGATAGAATGACCATCCTCGCGCCAGGGGACTGTCCACCCTTGCATTCCTCATGCACTCGTTCAAAAAAACTGATGAGATCGACGGTGCCGTTCCCTCTGGTGTCCTCGGGACGAGTGTTTTTGGTGCTCACGCATCCTTGAAGGGCGATCAACGTAAACAGGCCCTCTCTGGTGCCACCCTTTCGAAACAGGCCAGTCTTCTCGTGAAGGTCGAGGTACGTCTGAACATGCTGGCGCGTGTAGCTGCGCTCGGGCAAGTCCTCAAACGAAGCAGCGATCGTCCTGCCGAAGTTGAAAATCACTACTTCACACATGGGCACGTCCAGCTGGGTGTCAAGGTAGCCTTGAATCGCCCAGTCGTACATCCCTGAGTGTTCCTCCGCGTTATCGATGATCTCCCCGACGTACAGGCAGAGCTCGGCCTTCGCGATGTCGACAAGCCTACGCCCGATCGTTGCCAAGCACTCATCAATATGATCGGCAAAGGCGGCGGTTACCTGAGCATTGCGGGTCGCCTCACGGGGCCGCGCGGCCCTCACATAGTGCTTGCACCTGGCATCGAACACACGTAGGCGCCCCTCTTCCTCTTTGGTCGGGTATTCATGAGCGATCCGCAGTCGCCTTATGACGCCCATGGCGCGAATGAACCGCCGGTGAGCCGGGTCGGCCGGATACCGCCCGTGCCACCGGATGCTTCTCCCGGTCTGCCTTGCTTGCGTGGCTAGCTCATCAACTAGGACGTCCAGTAGGGCATTCGCGCCAAGGTCGTACTGGGTGACCTTTCCGAAATCCAAGAACAGGCTGCCCAGGCGCTTCGACCTCATTTCGTGAGCAAGCTGGTTGATGGCGCCGAGCGTGCGAACCGGGTCGTCGATGATGGAGAGCGTCGACGGCAGCACGAAGCGGAGGCGCCCGCCCCTCTTGGCTTCGGGCCGTCGTCGGACGCCGAACTGCTTCTTGGCTGGAGCATGCTCAACGGCCAGCATTTCGACAATCTTTGACGTCTTGCCGAAGTGCGCCCTGAGCTCGTCTTCGCTTTCTAACCGTTCGCGTTTCGCCTTCCAAAGGCGATGCTGCCTACGCTCGAGTTTCCGTCCACGCTTCTCCTTCAGGTAGCGTGGTACATCGATCTTCGCCAGGTGAATCGCCACCTCACCTCCTCCCGCCTCAGGTGCTTGTTCTGAATTCGTTAGCGAATGGATTTTAGGTTGCTCGACATGAAGGCCGTGTGCAGCGTTTTCGCAACGACCAGTCAGCGGCGACTTGCTTCGGCCGCCGTTGAGCCAGTCCTCAAGGCGGATCTTGACCCACCAGGCCGCGGCCATCAGCGGCAGCCACGCGAGGTCCTCGATCGCCTCGGGCACGGCTTAGCGCCAGCCGGTGTGGAAGCGCGAGAAGTACGAGGCCACGTAGGCCAGGCCGGCGACCGCGAATGCAAGGACGGCCGCGGCGACACAGGCCGCAATCAAACCAGCCCGCGCTCGCTGGCGTTCTTCACTCATCGGATTCCACAGGCGTCCAGCCCGCCTCCCTCAGCCATCCGTCGACGGTCGTCCATCCGTACCTCTCGCGCTTCCCGCCGGGCTTGTCCTTGAGCATAGCCGCAATGTGCCAAGCCACTCGTGCCCTACTCATGCCCACTCGTGCCCATTCAAGACCAAGGGCATAAGTGCGGCGGAGGGCATCTGTGTGCTGTTTTTACAACGTAGCAGCGTTTTCCGACGCCTCTACGCGCGAGGCGCCTGGAGGCGGTCGACGCCAGGAGGCACGCATCGGGTGTGCGCGCGGGCGCTCGCGCGCGAGGACTTGAGTTGCCAGCGATGACAGTCCGCCTGTCACAGGCTGTGATGGGCGCAGGTTGACTCGCTGCCCTCGCCGAAACCTAACCACGCTGGTAGGTTTGCGGTTCCTCGGCCCTCTTCCGCTTGGCGATCCCCCGGGGATCAAAATCGATGCCCCGAGTTTGAACGGCCGAGACCGCCACCGACGTCAGGTACCCCTCTGCGGCGAGAAATTCCATCCCACTAGCTCCTCAGATGACCTGATCACACGGTTGGATGAGGTAGCCGGTCAAACGCGGCGACCAACAAAGAGTCGCTGACTCCGATTCTTTGCTTTGGGGGTAACACGCTGATACGGCCAAGTCTGAGCAGTACACGCGGGCGCACGTACGCGCGAGGGATACGCCGGCCCAGCGCCGATCGAGCACATTCCACGCACCTACGCCCGCGTGTGAGCGGGGCGAGACGCCCCACCGCTCATCCTTGACGCCTACGCATGTGCGCGAGAGGCGGCCGGAGGTCCCTCCCGGATTACTCCAAGCCTCAGTGCGAGAGCGGCGATCTCGAGGAAATGCAACCAGTACGCGCAGGCGCGCGCGCTCGCGCGAGGCATCGAGGCGCCACAAGCACCAACCCTACGCGGCAAGGCGCCTGAGTAGGTCTGCCACCCATGCTGCGCTCTCGGCTGATGCGTCGCGGGGCCACTGCGACCGCACGACGATCGCACCGCTGCAAACCTCCAGGCTGAACGTTCCCCCGTGGCCTTGCGACGTCGCTGACGTCTGTGCAGCCGCTTGGCTCGCCTGCGGCCGGCTCGGCGACCTCCTCAAGGGATCGCCCGGCTTGGATCGCAGCGTGATCTCGGGATCGTCTTCCGTCATGGGAAGCGGAGTTTTCTCGGCGGGCTTGGCAGAACCGACCTTCGCCCAGTAGCCTCGAGGCGGCACAGGAACTTCGTGCCTCCGGCACAGCTTTCTCAGGGCCGTGTCGGACATACCGAGCTGGGCCGCCAAGTGGGCCGGCGCCTGGCTCCAGACAGCGGCGTACAGCTCACTCCGCTTCATCGATGCTCTCCGGCGTGCGGCTGGCGATCCAGCGCTCGACATCCTCGACCCGCCAGGCCGTGATACGCGACGAGAGCCGCACCGGCTTGGGAAAGTTGCCCTCGCGAACCCAGCGCCAAAGCGTGGCGGGCGAAACCGGGATCACGTTGGGTACGAGCTGCGCCTCTCGGAAAAAGGCGCTGGGAACGGCTGGATCGGTCATGAAGTGCAGGTGCAGTGAAGACACTTCATGATCTCCAGCGACACCGCGCGCGAATAGCCTGCGGTGGGCTGCGCCACGCATCGAATGGGATGCGCTACTTTGCGAGTGGCCTGCGTCGTCTCGGGCCAGGCCGGATGCCGTCCGGGCGAAGGATGGTGAACATGGCCTGCCTGACCTTCTCAGAGATCCCCTTCGCCTCGAGAAGGGGCGCGATCACTTCAGCCTTGGGCACCGTGCCTTCATCATCAGGATCGTGCGGGCCGCCTTCGGAGGTCAGGCGCCAGTGCTCGCCTATTTCCGCGAGCTCCCGCAGCAACTGCGTCTCATGCGAACCCCAAGGCCACCGCGGCCCGCTGGCGGCAACCGAACGTGCAGGCCAGCCATCGACCACCGGCAGGTTCACGCGAAGCGACCACGCGTGAAAGTCCGAGACGGCGACCCGCCTGTCCCAGTAATCGTCGTTCGCCCACCGATCGTTCGACGTTCCATTCCTCGTGCTGTGTGGATCGACGTGTTCCTTGAGCTGGCCGCCTGCGAACGCTTCGGAGGCACTTCGGAGGTTCTTCGCGAGACGCCGAAGCGGATCGTCTGGATCAATCACCGGTGGCGGATGAACGGGCACGCTGTCGAAGAACGCAACCGTGAGGAAGGTGCTTCGAACCCCGTGGAGGCCGATGCCCAGGCTATCCGGATCAAGCGCGCTGTGCAGCGCCACGAGCTGCCAAAGTTCGAGTGCCTCTTGGCCCGCCCACTTCGCCCAGGTCACTTCATCGGCGGCATACAGGCCTGACCGCCAATGACCAGTCCTCGCCGCCATCAACGCGTCGATCCCGGTGAATCGACGCAGGTTCGGATCGACAGGCACCTCTCTAACCGCCTACCGTATGCCGCCCCGAGCGCGGCAACGTCTCCCGCCCCTCGCCGTCCTAAAGGTAACGTAACGGCAACGGCAGGGTCGATCTACCGCAGAAGGTTAGCAGTCGCTATCACGCAAAGACGCATGAATTTGGTAGGCCGTGTTGGACTTGAACCAACGACCAAAGGATTATGAGTCCTCTGCTCTAACCGACTGAGCTAACGGCCCGGAGCCGGCGATTGTAGGCGGCGGGTCAGCGTTGGGAGAGGGCGTTGCCGACCAGCTTGGAGGTGATGTCCACGATGCGGATCATGCGGTCGTAGGGCATGCGGGTCGGGCCGATGACGCCCAGGGTGCCGACGACGCGGCCGTCCACCTCGTAGGGCGCGGAGACGACCGAGAGCGCCTCGAACGGGACGACGCGGCTCTCGCCGCCGATGAAGATGCGCACGCCCTCGGCGCGGCTCGACCCCTCGAGCAGGCGCATCAGCTGGGTCTTCTGCTCGAAGACGTCGAACATGTCGCGCAGGCTGCGCATGTCGTGGTGCAGGTCCTGCACGCCCAGCAGGTTGCGCTCGCCGACGACGACGACCTGCTCCTCGCTCTCGGCGATCGCCTCGCTGCCGGCCTGCACGGCGGCGCGCATGAGGCCGGCGATGTCGTCGCTGAGGGACTGCAGCTCGGTCTTCAGTCGCTCGCGGATGTCCTCGATCGACAGGCCGCCGTAATGCGCGTTGACGAAGTTGGTCGCGGCGACGAGCTGCGCCTGGTCGTGGTCCTGCGCGGTGATGATGACGCGGTTCTGGACGTCGCCGTCGGGCGCGACGAGGATCACGAGCACGCGCCGCTCGCCCAGGCGCAGGAACTCGATGTGGCGGAAGATGCTCGCGCGCCGCGGCGCGGTGATCACGCCGACGAAGCTCGAGAGGTTGGACAGCATCGACGCCGCCTGGGCGATGACGCGCTGGGGCTGGTCGGGCTGCAGGGCCTCGCGGCCGGCGCCGAGCTCGGTGAGCTCGCTGAGCAGCTGCGACGCGTCGTCGGCCTCGAGCGCACGCGAGGTCAGCATCGTGTCGACGAACAGCCGGTAGCCGCGCGCGGTCGGCACGCGGCCGGCCGAGGTGTGGGGGCTGGCGATCAGGCCGAGCTCCTCGAGGTCGGCCATCACGTTGCGGATCGTGGCGGGCGACAGCTCGAGCCCGGAGGCGCGCGACAGGGTGCGCGAGCCCACCGGCTGGCCGTCCGCGATGTAGCGTTCGACCAGGGTCTTCAGCAGGGTCTTGGCGCGCTCGTCGAGCATGGGGCGATTGTAGGAGCTTCGAGCCGCCGTTCTCGGCAATCAGCCGGCCCGCGGCGTGAACGACGCCCGGCAAAATCGCCCCGCAAACCCCGCGGTCCGCGCCTGCCGGCGGCAAAAACCCTGTGGTGTAATCCGTCGCATGTCGACCCCCTTCCGTCACGTGGCGCTCTTCGGCAAGTACCAGGCGGAAGGCGTGCGTCCCATCCTCGAGGAGATCGCCCAGTTCCTCGTGCGCGCGGGTGTCGAGGTGTCGGTCGACCGCGCGACCGCGCTGAACACGGGCTGGAACGACTTCGGCGCGATGGAGATCGACGAGCTCGCGCAGGTCTGCGACCTCGCGGTGGTGGTCGGCGGCGACGGCACGATGCTGGGCATCGGCCGCGAGCTCGCGCGCCACGGCATCCCGCTGATCGGCATCAACCAGGGCCGGCTCGGCTTCATCACCGACATCCCCCACGCGGACTGGCGCGACGCGCTGGTGCCGATGATCCGCGGCGACTACGAGGCCGAGAGCCGGCCGATGATCGAGGGCGGCGTCTGGCGCGACGGCCAGCAGATCTTCCAGGGATTCGCGCTCAACGACGTGGTCGTGCGCAGCGCCAATCCGAGCATGATCGAGGTGCGGGTGCACGTCGGCTCGGAGTACGTCGCCAACATCCGCTCGGACGGCGTGATCGTCGCCTCGCCGACGGGCTCGACGGCCTATGCGCTGTCGGCCGGCGGGCCGATCCTGCACCCCGGCCTCGGCGGCTGGGCGATGGTGCCGGTGGCCTCGCACACCCTGTCCAACCGGCCGATCGTGCTGCCCGACGATCGCGAGGTCACGCTGGAGCTGGTGCAGGGCAAGGAGGCGAGCGCGAACTTCGACATGCACGGCCTCGCGAGCATGCTGCTGGGCGACACCGTGCGCATGCAGCGCTCGGCGCACAAGGCGCGCTTCCTGCACCCGCTCGGCTGGAGCTACTACGCCACGCTGCGCAACAAGCTGCACTGGCACGAGGGCACGACCTGAACGGAGCCGTCACGCCATGGCGCGAACATCGACGGGCCGGCGCCGCGCGGGCGCGCAGGCTCACCGGATGAGCCGGTGCCGCGGCATCGTGGCGCGGCCCGCGCGATCCGCGCCCGCCATCCGCCGCCATCCTTTCCTGCCGACACCATGCTGCGCCGCCTCTCGCTGAAGGACTTCGTCATCGTCGATGCGCTCGAACTCGAGTTCGACGCCGGCTTTTCCGTGCTCACCGGCGAGACCGGGGCGGGCAAGTCGATCCTGATCGACGCGCTGCAGCTCGCGCTGGGCGCGCGCGCGGAGGGCGGGGTCGTGCGCGAGGGCTGCCCGCGCAGCGAGATCACAGCGGAATTCGATTGCCCGCCCGCGCTGCAACCCTGGCTGGACGAAGCCGGCTTCGCGCTCGACGAGACGCTGCTGCTGCGCCGCGTCGTCGATGCCCAGGGCAAGAGCCGGGCGTTCGTCAACGGCAGCGCGGCGACGGTGGCGCAGCTGCGCGAGGTCGCCGAGCACCTGGTCGACATCCACGGCCAGCACGCCTGGCAGAGCCTCACGCGGCCGGCCGCGGTGCGCGCGCTGCTGGACGAGCAGGCCGGCCTGGACGCCGCTCCGGTCGCGGCGGCCTACGCGGCC
>DASVLN010000387.1:0-4240 GCA_036384855.1 Burkholderiaceae bacterium
GCTGGGCGCCGGCGAGCGCGCTGCGCGGCGCGGCCGAAGCGGCGCGGGCCTGCGACTGCGGCTTGCGGGGCGTGTCCGCGGTGACCTGCTCGGCGCTGGCCGACAGGCGCTCGAGGCCGGCAACCGAGTCCGGCGCCATCGCGAGCACCTCGATGCCCTCCGCGCAGGGCTTGGTGGACAGCACCACGGCGTCGACGCCGAAGGCCTGGCGGACGAGGGCGAGCGCTTCTCGCGAAGTCCGGGCAGCAAAGCGTTTGACGTTCATGCGGCGCCTCCGATGATCGAGCCGATGCGGATGGAATGGGTCTCAGGGATCTCGCTGTGCGCCAGCACCTTCAGGCGAGGGGCGGCGCGCTTGAGCAGTCGGGCCAGCGGCGCGCGCAGCGCGTCGGGCACCAGCAGGCACGCGGGCGTGCCCTTGTCCTCTTGCCGGCGCGCCGAGTCGGCGGCCTGACGGCTGATCGTGTCGGCCACGCCCGGATCCAGCGCCGCGCCGTGCGGCGAGGTGAGGGCCTGCGTGACCATGCGCTCGAGGTCGGGCTCCAGCGCGATGACGTCGAGCTCGCGCACGGGGCCGTAGATCTGCTGCACGATCGCCGGGGCGATGTGGGTGCGGATGCGGCGCGCCAGCTCGGCGGGGTCGGTGATCGTGGCGCCGAACTCGGCCAGGCACTCGACGATGGAGCGGAAGTCGCGGATGTGCACGCCCTCTTCCAGCAACAGCTGGAGCGTCTTCTGCAGGGTGGGGATGCCGATCATCTTGGGAATGACGTCTTCGACGAGTTTCGGGGCGAGCTTGGTGACGTGTTCGACCAGGGCCTGGGTCTCGGTGCGACCCAGGAGACGAGCCGCGTTCACTTGCATCAAGTGTGAAAGATGGGTCGCCACGACGGTCGGGCAATCAACGACCGTATAGCCTGCCATTTGGGCACTTTCGCGCTGGCGCTCCTCGATCCAGACCGCCGGCAGGCCGAACGCGGGGTCGAAGGTCTTCGTGCCCGGCAGCGCGACGGCGTTGCCGCCCGGGTTGATCGCCAGGTGCATGCCCGGGAAGGCCTCGCCCTCGCCGATGACGGCACCGCGCAGCGTGACGCGGTACATGCTGGGCTTGAGCTCGAGGTTGTCGCGGATGTGCACCGACGGCGGCAGGAAGCCCACGTCCTGCGCGAACTTCTTGCGCACGCCCTTGATGCGCGCGAGCAGGTCGCCGGAGCGGCTCTTGTCGACCAGCGCGATCAGGCGGTAGCCGACCTCCAGGCCGAGCACGTCGACCTGGGTGACGTCGTCCCAGCCGGCCTCCGCGTCGGCGGGCTTCGGAGGCGGCGGCGCCTCGGCCTTCTTCGCGGCCGCGGCGGCCTCCTGGGCCTGCTGCCGCTTCTGGAAGCGCGCGAACCAGCCGATGCCGCCGGCGATGAGCAGGAACACGACGTGCGGCATGCCGGGGATCAGGCCCAGCGTGCCGACGATGCCGGCGGTGATGGTCATCGCCTTGGACGAGCCGAACACCTGCTGGCGGATCTGCGAGCCCGAGTCCTCGTCCTTGCCGACGCGCGACACGACCATGGCGGCGGCCACCGAGATCAGCAGGCCGGGGATCTGCGCGACCAGCGCGTCGCCGACGGCCAGCAGGATGTACGAGTCGGCCGCCTCGCCGGCCGACAGTCCGTGCTGGACCACGCCGATGATGAAACCGCCGATGACGTTGATGAACAGGATCAGGATGCCCGCCATCGCGTCGCCGCGGACGAACTTCGAGGCGCCGTCCATGGAGCCGAAGAACTCCGCCTCGTCGGCGACCTCGCGGCGGCGCTGCTTGGCCATCGTCTCGTCGATCAGGCCGGCGTTCAGGTCGGCGTCGATCGCCATCTGCTTGCCGGGCATCGCGTCCAGGGTGAAGCGCGCGCCGACCTCGGCGATGCGCTCGGCGCCCTTGGTGACGACGACGAAGTTGATGACCACCAGGATCGCGAACACGATCAGGCCGACCGCGAAGTTGCCGCCGATCAGGAAGTGGCCGAACGACTCGATCACGTGGCCGGCGGCCCCGGGGCCGGTATGGCCCTCCATCAGCACGACGCGGGTGGAGGCGACGTTGAGCGACAGGCGCAGCAGCGTCGTGACCAGCAGCACGGTCGGGAAGGCCGCGAAGTCCAGCGGCTTGACCAGGTTGGCCGAGACCATCATCACCATCAGCGCCATCGCGATGTTGAAGGTGAAGAACAGGTCGAGCATGAACGACGGCAGCGGCAGCACCATCATGGACAGCACCATGACGATGAAGACGGGCGCCATCAGGGTCTTGCCGAGCGCCGAGTTGCCGCCGGTGATCTGCGTGAGGAGCTTCTTGAGCTGGTCCATGGTCGGTCAGTGATGGCTTACTCGGCCGTCGCGCGCGGGGCGCGGCGGCGCTGCGGCTTGACGAAGCCGGCGTCGTGCGGGTCGAGCTCGGGCGGCACGTGGACGTCCGGGGCGCGCTTGTTGGGCGTCTGGCGCAGCTGGTAGACCCAGGCGAGCACCTGCGCGACCGCGGCGAACAGCATCGCGGGCACCTCGGCGTCGATCTCGACGTGGGTGTAGAGCGCGCGGGCGAGCGGCGGCGCCTCGAGCACCGGCACGCCGCCGTCGCGGGCGAGTTCGCGGATGCGCAGGGCGAGGCGATCGGTGCCCTTGGCGACGACGCGCGGCGCGCCCATCGCGTCCTGGTCGTACTTCAGCGCGACCGCGTAGTGCGTCGGGTTCATCACGACGATGTCGGCCGTGGGCACCGCCTTCATCATCCGGCGGCGGGCGAGCTCGCGCATCTTCTGCTTCATCTTCGCCTTGACCTCGCCGTTGCCCTCGCTCTCCTTGTGCTCCTGCTTGACCTCTTCCTTGGTCATCTTCAGGCGGTCGAGGTACTGCTTGCGCTGCCACGGCACGTCGATCAGCGCCCAGGCGGCCAGCACGCCGGTCATCGCGAGGAAGCCGCCGCCCAGCGTCGCGCCGACGGTGGCCAGGCCCTGCGGGAGCTCGGCCGTCAGCACGCCGCCGAGCTGCTCGAAATGCGACTTCAGGTAGAGCGTGCCCGCGACGCCGACGGCGATCGCCAGCGCGACCGCCTTGAGCGTGCCGACGACGTGCTGCTTGTTGAACAGGCGGCCCAGTCCCGCGATCGGGTTGAGCCGCCCGAGGTCGGGATGCACGGCCTTGAAGCTCATGTTCCAGCCGCCCAGCGCGATGTTGGAGACCACGCCGGCCGCCGCGAACAGGCCGCCGGTGATCACGACGATCATCAGGCCGCGGGTGAACAGCCCCAGGACGTGCTCGGCCGCGAGCTGCGGCGACTGCACGGCGCTCGCGTCGAAGGTCAGGCCGTCGGCCAGGATCTGGCGCACGTACGCGGTCAGCCACGGCATCGCCGCGAACAGCACCGCCGCCGCCAGCCCCATCGCCGCGAAATGGCCGAGGTCGCGCGAGCGCGGCACGTTGCCGTCGGCGCGTGCCTTGCGGATCTTCTTCGCGGAAGCTGGCAGGTTGCGATCGGCGTCGGCCATGGCGGGATGCGGGACGGAGCTCGGGCGAGATTGGAGTCCCGTCATGTTGCCGGGCGCGGCCGGAAACTTGAGGCGGAAAAAGGCGCCGAAACCCCCCCTGCTTCGCGGCGCGACGTCGCGGGCAGCCGACAGGCACGTCCCGGCGCGGTCGTCCAGCCGGAGAAGGCGGGCAAAATGCGGCCTTTTCCCGCTCCGTCCGGCGCGGCGGCTCCGTGGCCGTCCCGCCACGACGCCCACGCCGATGTTCCGCACCCTCCTGAAGTCCAAGATCCACCGCGCCGTCGTCACGCATTGCGAGCTCCACTACGAGGGCTCCTGCGCCATCGACGAGGACCTGCTGGACGCCGCGAACCTGCGCGAGAACGAGCAGGTGCACATCTGGAACGTCGACAACGGGGAGCGCCTCGTGACCTACGCCCTGCGCGCCCCGCGCGGCAGCGGCATCGTCTCGCTCAACGGCTCGGCGGCGCGCAAGGCGGCCGCGGGCGACCTGGTCATCATCGCGGCGTTCGCGCTCGTGGCCGAGGCCGAGGTCGACCAGGCCGAGCCGAAGCTGGTCTTCGTCGACGAGAAGAACCGCATCAAGGCACGGCCGCCGTTCGTCGGGCACACCGACGAGAGCGTGGCGCGGGAGGCGGCGCAGGCGCTGGCGGCCGCGCGCGGCTGAAGGCGCCCCGGCGGCGCCTCGCCGGAAGGCCCAGCGAAGC
>DASVLN010000388.1:0-5296 GCA_036384855.1 Burkholderiaceae bacterium
GCGCCGAGCCAGGGCCGCGGGCACGACTGGTGGCGCGTGAACGCGACGCGCATGCCGGCTGCGCGCGCGGCCTCCAGCGCGGCGCCGCAGCGCTCGACGACCTGCGCCGCCTGCGCCACCTGGCGGCAGACGCCGACCTGCATGTCGTAGACCAGCAGCCCGGTGCGGCGCGGATCGCACCAGTCCTCGAAGCGCGAGGGCAGGAGCAGCGGGGCGCTCAATGCCGTGCTGTCCGGTCGAAGGGCTCGGCGACGTCGACCGACGGGTCGAACAGGAACTCGAGCGGCAGCGGCGCGCCGCAGCCGACCAACTGCCATTCGATGAGGCCGGCGCGCGTGAGGGGAAAGTCCTCGACATGGCGCCGCGCCTCGTCGACGCCGCTACATTCGAAGACGATGACGACGCCGCCGGCGTCGGTGCGGGCATGGTTCTCGCGCACGATGCCGGCCTTCCACAGGCGCCAGACGTTCGCGACCTCGTCGCGCAGGTAGGGCCGGAGGTCGTCCAGCACGACGCCGGGCTTGAAGTTGTCGATGGCGATGACCTTCATGGGGGACTCAGGTGGACACGGATGCACGCAGGCTACGGATCGTTCCGGCGAGGGTCAACGCACCGCCTGGTGCGTCGCGGCCGCGGAGGCTCGCGCGATGAAGCGCCTGGCGCGCACCTTCGGCTGCCCGACGGAGCTCGCGCTGGAGCTGCTGGGCGGCAAGTGGAAGACCGTGATCCTGGCGCGGCTGAAGGACGGCCCGATGCGCTACGGGGAGCTGCGGCGCCGGATCCCCCGCCTGAGCGACAAGATGCTCACCCAGTGCCTGCAGGGCCTGCAGGATCGCGGCCTGGTGGCGCGCGATCCCGCGGCAGGCGCGACCGCGCGCTACCGCCTCACCCCGGCGGGGCGCTCGCTGCGGCCGCTGCTGCAGCAGCTCTACGACTGGGGCGATGCGCAGGCGGATCGCCTGGGCGTGACGATCCTCGGTCGCGCCGAGGACACGGTCGACGGCTGACGTTCAGGACGGGTCGTCCGGCTGCACCAGCCGCCGGCACAGGTTCCTGAACGCCGCCTCGCCGTGCTCGCGCCGCAGCCGCTCGCCGAAGTCGAGGCCGAACGCCCGCAGCTCGCCGATGCCCGAGCACTTCTCCAGCTTCATCACGAGGCGGAAGCCCTTGAACAGGCCGAAGCGATCGCGCAGCTCGGAGGTCAGAAGCGCGTACAGCGGCTGGAACTCCCAGCGCTCCAGGGCCTTCGCGAGGTCGACCTGCGGGTCGGCCTGGAGCGGCTTCTGCACGAAGGGCTCGACCAGCCCGCCCTGCAGCAGCGCGTGAAGGTCCTGCACGGCGCAGCCGTCGATGTCGTCGATCCAGCCCTGCGCCTGGCGCGAGGCGTCGATCAGCAGCAGCAGCGTGCGCGCCGGCCGCGAGAGCGCCGCATGCCGCTCGAGCACCTCGCGGTGCCCCGACTCGGTACGGACGTAAGCGCGGTGCAGGGGATCGCGGTCGAGAACCGGATTCGCGGGAGCGTTCATCGTGGAGGCCTCCATCGACCTCGAACGAGGCGGCGCCCATGTCGCCGGGCCGCCATCGCTTGCGAGCACTCTAAGCAATTGCGGCCGCAGCGGGAACTGCGAGCTTTCGTAGACGGCGGCAATCGTGAAATCCGACCGCTCGGCCGCGGCGGCGGTATCGTGCGCGGGGGCGTCGCGCCGCGGCGGCCTGCCCGACAGGAGAGTCCATGACTGCCGATGCGACCCGAGGCGCGCTGCGCCACGTCCTGATCGCCGCGCTCGTCGCCGGCACGATCGACATCGCCTACGCGATCGCGTGGAGCGTCGCGCACGGGGGCACCGTGCGCGGACTGCTGCAGGCCGTGGCCAGCGGGTGGCTGGGCAAGGCGGCCTTCACGGGCGGCGCCGCGAGCGCCGCGCTCGGGCTCGCGTCGCACTACGGCATCGTGGCGGCCGCCGCGGCGCTGTACCTGGCCGCGAGCCGTCACAGCGCGTGGCTGCGCGCGCATCCGTGGATCGCGGGGCCGCTCTACGGCCTGGCCATCTTCCTGACGATGGACTTCGTCGTCGTGCCGCTGTCGGCGGCGCCCTTCCACCTGCACCACCG
Organism: Burkholderiaceae bacterium; assembly: GCA_036384855.1. Taxonomy (GTDB): domain Bacteria; phylum Pseudomonadota; class Gammaproteobacteria; order Burkholderiales; family Burkholderiaceae_C; genus Scleromatobacter. The sequence continues at coordinate 2,113 of DASVLN010000388.1, forward strand.
GCTCTGGGCGACGGCGAGCGACCTGGCGTCGCACCTGTTCGGCGTGGGCCTCGTCATCGCGCTCGTGACGCGGCGCGCCCTCGGGCCCGTCACGCCGGTGCCAGCCTGACCACCGCGATGCCGGCCACGATCGTCCACCCGGGCCTCGTGTACCCCTGGGCGTATTTCATCGACACCGCCCAGGCCACGTCCAGCACGCCCGAGACGAGCAGCAGCAGCCATGCGATCCCGCGGCTCACGTCGCCGCCCGCTCCGCCCGCATCGCCTCGCGCACGGCAGGCCGGCTCGCGACGCGGGTCATGAAGCCGCGCAGGTGCCCGAAGGCCGAGAGGTCGACGTCCGCGAACTCCGACCAGCCCACGATCGTGAACAGGTAGGCGTCGGCGGCGGTGAACGTGTCGCCCAGCAGGAAGGGCCGGCCCGGGGCGAGATGGCGCTCGACGATGGCCAGGCGTTCGGCGATCCGGGCGAGAGCGACCTGCCGGGCCTGCGCGCCGACCTCCGGATGGAACAGCCACGGGCTGTACATCTTGTGCAGCTCGGTGGCGATGAAGTTGAGCCAGGACTGGAGCTCGGCGCGCGCGCGCGTGCCGGCGGGCGGCGCGAGGCCGGCGGCGGGATTCAGGTCGGCCAGGTACTGCACGATGGCCGCGCCTTCCGTCAGCACGGCGCCGTCGTCGAGGACCAGGGCGGGCACGTAGCCCTTGGGATTGACGGTGGTGAAGTCGACGCCCGACGCGGTCAGGTGGGGCGAGGGACGGATGTCGACGCGCTCGAGGTCGAGCGCGAGGCCCGCTTCGCGCGCGACGATGTGGGGCGAGAGCGAGCAGGTTCCGGCGGCGTAGTAGAGCTTCATGGCGGCTGTTCCGGTTGCGAAGGGTTGGCGTCGCCGCCAGGCTGGACCGGCGGCGATCGGGATCAATGTAGTCCTGGCGTTCTTGCAAGTCACGATGCGATTTCGCAATCGACGCTTGCATCTACGCAAGCCGTGCGCTGCTATGCTCGCGCGCATGGACGACTGGAACGACCTCCGCCTGGTACTCGCGATCCACCGCGCCGGCAGCCTGACGGCCGCGGCGACCACGCTGGGCGTCGACCACTCGACGACCTTCCGGCGCCTGAAGTCGCTGGAGGAGCGCCTCGGCGTGCGCCTGTTCGAGCGCCTGCCCGGCGGCGCCTACGAGGCGACCGAGGCCGGTGCGCGCATGGCCGCCAGCGCCGAGCGCATGGAGGACGAGGCGCTGGCGCTTGCGCGCGACCTCACCGGACGGGACCACCGACTGCACGGCCGCCTGCGGGTGACCTCGTCCGAGACGCTCGCGTTCAGCCGCCTCGCGCCGCTGCTTGCCGCGTTCCGGGAGGCGCATCCGGGCATCGTCGTGGAGCTGGCGATCGACAACCGCGTCCTCGACCTCTCGCGCCGCGAGGCCGACATCGCGCTGCGACCCGTGCGGCCGACGGAGGGCGACCTGTGGGGCCGCCAGCTCGCGCGCGTGGCCTGGGGCTTGTACGCGGCGCCCGCCTATCTCGAGGCCCACGGCCGGCCGGCCAACGTGCGCGGCCTCGGTCGCCACGCGGTGATCGGCTGGGAGGACGCGGCGTCGGGCATCGCCGCCGCCGACTGGCTCGCCCGTGGCGCCCCGGCCGAGGCCGTCGTCTACCGCTCGAACAGCCTCGTCAACCACCTCGTCGCCGCGAAGGCCGGCATCGGGCTGGCGCTGCTGCCGTGCTACCTGGGCGACGGCGACGAGGGCGTGGTGCGCGCGCTGGCGCGGCCGATCGCCGAACTCGAGGGCGAGCTGTGGATCGTCACGCACGCCGACCTGCGCAGGACGGCGCGCATCCGGGCCTTCTTCGACGTCGTCGGCGAGCAGCTCGCGCAGCAGCGGGCGCTGTTCGAAGGGCGGCGGCGGACATAGCCTGCGTCGCTACACTGCGTGCGCCATGCGGCCGGCGCGCGCCGGCGCTGTTCACGATGAAAGGGAGCCCATGTCGAACCACTTGCGGCGCATGCTCGCGGCGGCCGCGTTCGCTGCGATCGCCGCGGCGTCGCCCGCCCGTGCGCAGCCGCCCGTCGATGTCCAGGTCGTCAGCGCCACCGTCCAGGACAGCCCGATCGGCGGCGCCGTCGTCACCTTGCAGCGGGCCGGGCAGTCGCCGCTCACGGGCACGTCGGACGGCCAGGGGCTGGTGCGCTTCACCGGCGTCGCGGACGACGCGAACGCGCAGGTGGTGGTGAGCAAGCCGGGCTACGCCGACCTCGCGATGCGCTGTCCCTGCGACGCCGCGGTGCTCGCGCTCAGCCCCGCGATGACCGATCTCGACGGCCTGCGCATCGTGCTGGACTGGGGCAAGGCGCCGGCCGACCTCGACGCCCATCTCGCCTTCCCGGGCAACCACGTGTACTTCCTCGCCAAGCAGGGCGCGGGCGCGCGGCTGGACGTCGACAGTGTCCGCGGTCGCGGACCCGAGACGATCACGCTCGCCCATCGCCAGCCCGGCGTGCGCTACCTCTATGCCGTGCACGACTACTCGGACAAGGACAGCCCCGCGACCGACCGCCTCTCGCGCAGCGGCGCGCGCGTGTTCGTCTACGTCGGCCAGACGCTGGTGCGCACGTACGCCGTGCCGGCGGGCGCGGGCAACTTCTGGTCGGTGTTCGCGATCGGGCCCGACGGCGAATTCCAGGACCTCGACGTCGTCAAGGGCGTGACCAGCCGCGACCGCCTGCAGACCGCCGATTTCCAGGACGTGATCGACCACCCGGCGGCGCGCCAGGCGAGCCTCGCGCCGGCGGCGCAGACCGACGCCCGCGCCGCCAACGCGCAGGGCGAGGCGGCCTACCACGCCGGCCGCGTCGACGAGGCGATCGCCCGCTACCTGCAGGCCATCGACCTCGACGGCGCATACGGCCAGGCGTATTCCAACCTCGGCCTGGCGTTCCAGAGGGCGCACCGCGTCGCCGAGGCGATGTGGGCCAACCGCAAGGCCCTCGCGCTCGCGCAGGGGCCGGGCGCCGCGACGGTGCGCGCGAGCTCGCACTACAACAACGGCCGCATCTACGAGTCGGCGCGCCAGTGGGACGACGCCCTGCGCGAGTACCGTGCCGCGCAGGCCGAAGCCGCGAACCCGGTCTACGACCACGCGATCGCGCGCATGCAGCAGCAGGGGGCGCGATGAGGGC
>DASVLN010000389.1:0-4791 GCA_036384855.1 Burkholderiaceae bacterium
CTCGGTGCGCGCGCACGGACGGCGCGCGTGCACGCTGCAGGCCGACGTCGCCGTCGAGGCGGAAGTCGAGGCGATGTTCCGCCGCCTCGACGACGAACTCGGCCCGCTGTCGGGCCTCGTCAACAACGCCGGCATCATCGATCGCATCGCGCGCGTCGACGAGATGGCGGCCGGCCGCGTCGAGCGCATGCTGCGGGTCAACGTCGTCGGCCCCTTCGCCTGCGCGCGCGAGGCCGTGCGGCGCATGAGCACGCGCCACGGCGGCGCGGGCGGGGCGATCGTCAACGTGTCGTCGGCCGCGGCGCGGCTGGGATCGCCGGGCGTCTTCGTCGACTACGCGGCAAGCAAGGCGGCGATCGACGCGCTGACGCTGGGACTCGCCCGCGAGGTCGCCGGCGAAGGCGTGCGCGTCAACGGCGTGCGGCCGGGGATGATAGACACCGAGATCCACGCCGCCAGCGGCATGGCCAACCGCGCGCAGGAGGCGGTGCCGACGATCCCGATGCGCCGGCTGGGCAGCGCCGGCGAGGTCGCCGACGCGATCGTCTTCCTGCTGTCGGACGCCGCGACCTACGTCACTGGCGCCACGCTCGACGTCAGCGGCGGCCGCTGAGCGACCGACGGTTCGACCAGGAAATCGGGCCAGGGCCGCCGAAATGGCGACAAACCCTCGCTTTTGCCGATCAGAGGCGCCGCAATCGGTGGATTTCCCGACGTTTCGACGCCCGGGCATTGTCACGAAGCCCTCACAATCGATGCCCGCAACGACGCCAGTCGGCGGCCCGCAGGCGGGAGAACCGTGACATCGTGCCCGCTTCGCGTGGCAGGAGAAGGGGTCAGCCCCTAGCCGGTCGCATGGGGGCCGACCACCATAATCTTCCGGTCGGTGGGTAGAGGGACACGAACATGAAACTGATTCGCAGCGCCGCGGCGGTCCTGGCCGCGGCCCTCCTGGGCACCATGGCGCCCGCCGCGCTGGCCGGCGTGCTGGCCATCAGCTTCGGCGCCGACGACGCCGCCCAGCGCGAGGCCTACAAGACGCTGGTCAACGACTTCCGCTCCGCCAACCCGGACGTCGAGGTCCATCTCACGCTCACCGACACCCCCAGCTACCGCAAGGCGTTGCCCGGGACGCTCGACACCGACGGCGCGCCCGACGTGTTCAACTGGTTCGCCGGCGACCAGATGAAGAGCATGGCGCTGCGCGGCGAACTCGACGACGTGAGCGACCTCTGGAAGGCCAACACGTGGTGGAACACCTTTCCCGCCGCGGCCGCGACCGTCGCCGGCCGCCAGTACGCGCTGCCCTACCAGTACTACCCGTGGGGCCTGTTCTTCCGTCGCGACGTCCTCGAGCGCGCCGGCGTGCATGAGCCGCCGCGCGACCTGAGCGCCATGCTCGCCGCCTGCTCCAAGCTGCGCCGCACCGGCTTCACGCCGATCGCGCTGGGCGGGCGCACCGGCCCCGCGATCGCCGCGTGGTTCGACTTCATCGACATGCGCGCCAACGGCTACGAGTTCCATCAGCAGCTGCTCGACGGCAAGGTCCCGTACAACGACGGCAACGTGCGCCGCGCGTTCTCGATGTGGCGCCAGCTGATCGACGCCAAGTGCTTCGACCCGAACGCGACCGCCGTCGACGAGCGCGGCGCCGCGGCGCTGCTGTACGCCGGCCGCGCCGGCATGATGCTGACCGGCACGGTCGTGAGCGCGAGCTTCCCGGAGATCGTGCGGCCGCAGATCGACTACGAGAAGTTCCCGCAGATCGACGCCTCCCAGCCGCCCGCCGAGGCCGCGCCGACCGACACCTTCCACATCGCCGCCCATGCCCGCAACAAGGCCGACGCCCGGCGCTTCCTGAAGTTCGCGGGCAGCAATTCGGCGGACGGCCGGCTCGCGAGGGCGATGGGCTCGTTCCCGACCAACAAGTACTCGCCCGTGGCCGGCAGCGTCCTGGACCTCAGCTCGTACAAGGTGCTGACCGACGCCAAGACCAACCTCGTGCAGGGCTACGACCGCGACGTCCCCGCCGACATGGCCGCCCAGGGCGTCAAGGCCTTCCAGGAATTCCTGGCCAAGCCGGACAACATGTACGCGCTGCTCGTGCGCCTGGACGGCGTGCGCGAGACCGCCTACGCCAATGCCGCCGCCCTCGAGGCCGCGGCCGCCGCGCCGCCGCCGCACGGCCGCCACGCGAGCACGAACTGACACGCCCGGACGGCCACCGGCCGACGGTCGGGCGTCGTCCGGTCGCCGATCCGCGCCGCGCATCGTCGCGGCTGCCGCCACGCTGCTGACAACACGCTGGCAGCAGCCCCGGCGCAGCATGGAGACCTCTTCCACATCGACGCGAGTCGACGAAAGGTCTCCCATGACGCAAGACGCCTTCTGCTGGGTCTCGATCCCTGCCACCGACATCGACCGCGCCCAGCGGTTCTACGAGACGCTGCTCGCGTGCTCCCTGCAGCGGCAGCAGAACGGGCCGCAGACGATCGCCCTGTTCCCGAGCGGCGAGGGCCGCGTCGGCGGCGGCCTGTTCCACGGCCCGGGCGTGCCCGCACCCAGCACCGACGGCCCGATCGCGTACGTCCAGGCGCGGCCGTCCATCGACGTCGTGCTCGCCCGCGCCGGCGAGCTGGGCGCGACCGTGCTGATGCCCAAGTTCGAGCTGCCCGGCGGCGCCGGCATCATCGCGCAGATCGTCGACAGCGAGGGCAACCGCCTCGGCCTGTGGGCGCCGGCCGCGGCCTGATCCATGGAGCACGCGATGCCCTCGCACACCTCCGAGCGGCTCGCCGCGCTCGTGCCGGTCGTCGAGTTCCGCGAGCGGCCGGCGCGGCCGGCCTCCGTCGCCGCCTACGAGGCCTGGCGCGTCGACGCGACGCGTCCCGCCGTGCCCGTGCGCCGCGGCCGCGGCGGCCTGGCCGCGGGCCTCGGGCTGGGCGTCGCGATCGGGCTGGCCATCGGCCTCGGGCTGGGCGTGGCGGTCGGCGTCGGGCTGGGCATCGGGGTCGGCATCGGCCTGGACGTGGTCGGACGGCTCTGCGACGAATTGTTCTGAGGCGGTGCGCTCTGCTCCAATGGCAGGGATGCGCCGCGCCGACCGCCTGTTCCAGATCGTCCAGCTCCTGCGGGGCCGCCGGCTGTCGACGGCCGCCTGGCTCGCGGACAAGCTCGAGGTCTCGCTGCGCACCGTCTACCGCGACGTCGCCGACCTGCAGGCGCAGGGCGTGCCGATCGACGGCGAGGCGGGCGTCGGCTACCGGCTGTCCGCCGGCTTCGACCTGCCGCCGCTGATGTTCACGTCGACGGAGGCGCAGGCCCTCGTCGCCGCCGTGCGGCTGGTGCAGGCGCGGCTGGATCGCGGGCTCGCCGAGGCGGCCGAGGACGCGCTGGGCAAGATCGTCGCCGTGCTGCCGCCGCTCGCGCGCGCCGCGGCCGAGACGCTGCCGCTGTACTCCGGCCGCCGCTCGTTCGACGAGGTGACCGCCGGGACCCTGGCCACGCTGCGCGACGCGGCGGTCGCGCGCCGCTTCGTGCACTTCGACTATGCCGACGCCCGCGGCGCGGCCACCTCGCGCACGGTGCGCCCGCTTGCCTGCGTGGACTGGGAGGCGGCCTGGACGCTGGTCGCCTGGTGCGAGCACCGCAGCGCCTTCCGCAGCTTCCGCCTCGACCGCATGCGCCGGCTCAAGGCGCTCGACGATCGCTTCCGCGACGAGCCCGGCCGCACCCTCGCGGACTTCCTGCGCGAGGTGCGCGGGCGCACCGTCCCGCGACTGCCCGTCGTAGACGACGCCCTGACCGACCCGCCCGGCCTCTGAGCCCCGGCCATCCCGACCTGTAAAGGGGGCTTTACAGCTCCGGTGCGTGCGCGCACAATGGAAAGCATCCTTTCCACACGCCCCGATTGGAGCCGCGATGCCCGTTTCGAAGTCGTCCCCGATGGCCCGGTACACGAAGGAGTTGTCGGCGGCGCTGGCACTCTACGCCGCGCTGCTGGTCGGCTCGATCGAGCTGCTGCAGCACGTCGCCGTGCCCGCGCCCTGGCGCGACGCGATCGCGTTGAGCCCGATGGCCGCCGCGGCCGTCATGGCCTGGGTGATGCTGCGCCAGCTGCGCCGGATGGACGAGCTGCAGGTGCGCATCCAGCTCGAGGCGCTGGGCTTCGCCTTCGCCGGCACCGCGCTCGCGACGTTCAGCTACGGCTTCCTCGAGGGCATCGGGTGGCCGCGGCTGTCGATGTTCGCCGTCTGGCCGCTTATGGCCGGGCTCTGGATCGTCGGCCAGCTGCTCGCCCGGAGGCGCTACCAATGAAGAACCGGATCCGCGAGCTGCGCACCGCCCGCGGCTGGTCGCAGACCGATCTCGGCGAGCGCCTCGGCGTCTCGCGGCAGACGGTCAACGCGATCGAGAACGAGCGCTACGACCCGAGCCTCCCGCTCGCCTTCGTGATCGCGCGCGTCCTCGAGCTGCCGATCGAACAGCTCTTCTTCGAGGAGAACTGACATGCCCCTTTCCACCACGCCGCGGCCGCGGCGAGCCGCCGCATGGGCCGATCGTTGCGCGGCCCGCGCCGCCGAGTCCACTTCCTCGTCCAAGGAGAACGCCATGTCCTGCATCCGCGACTTCCTCGCCCATCCCTCGAAGGCCTGCCGCTCCGACCGGAGCCGGCGCGTCGCCGTCCTCGTCGCCCTGCTCGTGTCGCTCGGCGTCTGGCCGTTCCAGCGCGCGCACGCGGCCGCCGCCGCGCAGGCGATCGCGGTGCAGGTGACGGGCAGCGGGCCGGAC
>DASVLN010000390.1:0-2665 GCA_036384855.1 Burkholderiaceae bacterium
TCTGCACGAAGCGCTTCGCGGCCCGGCCGCGCGGCCTTCGTGCCAAACCGACTTCACGCGGAAAGGATGGCTACGCACATGGCTCAGCAAGACAATCGCTTCGGCGGCTCGGACGACTGGCAGCACGGCTCGCAGCAGTCGCAGGCCTCGGGATCCCAGCAAGGCGGCCAGCAGGGCGACTGGCGCGATCCGGGGGCGTCGCGACGCGGGCACGAGCAATACGAACACGGCGGTGGCCAGTACGGCGACCCCGGGCGCTCGAGCGCGCGCGGCCGCGACTGGAACCCGGGCGGCGGCCAGGGCTCGGGCGGCTACCAGGGCGCCGGCGGCGACGACTACGGCAACCGCGGCATCACGCAGGGCGGCGACTACTCTTCGGCGCAAGGCGGCCGCTCCCCCGGCCAGGGCGGCCGCGAGCAGGGCGCCTTCGGGCAGGGCATGTCCGGACAGGGCTACGGGCAGGGCGGCCGAGGGTACGGCCAGGGGTACCCGTCGTCGAACTACGGGCGCGCGTTCGAGGACCAGCGCGAGTTCGGCCGCTACGGTGGGGGCTATCCCGGCGGCGAGGGCGGCGGATACGGTGGCGGGTACCAGGGCGGGCAGCCGGACCATCGCGGCGCCTACCGGGGTGGAGATGCCGGCCAGGATCGCGGATACGGCGGCGGGTATGGAGGCGGCCATCCGGGCGGCTACCGCGGCGGCTACGAGCCGGGCCGCGAGTCGCAGGGCCGCGGCCAGGCCTGGGGCGGCGGCTATGGTACCGGCGACTACGGTTCGCAGGGCATGGGCGGCGCGGGCGGCTACGGATCGAGCAGCTTCGGGCCGGAAAGCAACTGGGGCTCGGGCAGCTACGGCGGCGGCGACTTCTCGCAGCGCGGCGGCTACGGCGGCGCCCATGACCAGGACCGTGGCCAGGGCGGATACTCGGGCTGGCGCGAGTCCTCGGGAGGAGGTGCCGGAGGCTGGCGCGGCGGCCAGGGCTCGGGAATGGGAATGGGCATGGGCCACGAGGACCACGACCCCGACTACCACCAGTGGCGCGGCGAGCAGCTGCGCCGCCTGGATCAGGACTACGCCGACTGGCGCCAGCATCGCTACCAGCGCTTTTCCAGCGACTTCGACGAATGGCGCCGCAACCGCGACCGGAGCGCGGGCGGTGCCGGCCAGCAGGGAGCCGGCCAGTCGAGCCTGGGCGCGCAGTCCGGTCAGGCTTCGCATTCGGGGATGGGCGCGCAGTCCGGCCAGGGCCTGCACTCGAGCTCGGGCTCGGGCTCGCAGTCCGGGCACTCGGGCCAGGCCGGCCAGTCGGGCATCACGTCGGCGGCCGGCTCGTCGGGCGGCACTGGGATCGAGTCCTCGGCCTCGTCGGCGTCGCAGCAGCACCTGGGCTCGTCGGGCACCGGCGCGGCGGCCAAGGGCGGCGGCGCGGGCGAGTCCTCGACGGGCCATCAGCCCGCCGGCTCGACGTCGACGACCCGGAAGTGATGGCGCGCTGATGCCGCCCGGCCGGCCGGCGCGTGCGCCGGCCGGCCGCTCGGTTTCCTTTGCGCGATCGCGGGAGGGGACGTGGGGTCGCCCGAGGCCCTGAACGCCGCCGGGGCGCGGATCGGCGGTCGATCATGCGATACGGATGCCGGCATCCGTATCGCGGCGCCGCGCACGCTCAGCCCATCGGCGGCTGCCCGTTGGAAGCGCTCAGGCCCCCGTCCACGGGCAGGTTCACGCCGTTGACGAAGCCCGCGTCCTCGCTCGCCAGGAAGGCGACGACGGCGGCGATGTCGGCCGGCTCGGCGGGACGACCGAGCGGCAGGCGCTCCATGAACTTCGCCATCAGCGCCTTGTCCTCGAGCATCTCCCGGGTCATGTTCGAGCGGGTGAGCGACGGGCAGACCGCGTTGATCCGCACGCCGCGCCGGCCGTAGTCGAGCGCGAGGGCGCGCGTGAGGTTGACCACGCCGCCCTTGGCCGCGTTGTAGGCAGCCAGCGCCCAGTCGGCGCCGAGGCCCGACACGGAGGCGGTGTTGACGATGCAGCCGCGGCGCTTCTCGAGCTCGGGCAGCGCCGCGCGGCAGCCGTGGAACACGCCGGTCAGGTCGGTCTGCAGGACGTCGTGCCAGTCCTCGAGCGAGGTCTCGGTGGCCGTGCCGTCGGGTCCGATGCCGGCATTGTTGACCATCACGTCGAGGCCGCCGAAGCGCTCGACGGCCGCACGCACGAGCGCCTCCACCTGCGCCAGCTCGCGCACGTCGCAGACCTGCACCAGCGTGCGCGGCGGCGCGGCCATCTGGGCGGCGGTCTCGTCCAGGCGGCCCTTGGTGCGGCCCGCCAGCACGACGTTGGCGCCCTCGCGCGAGAAGCGCAGCGCGATGCCCTGGCCGATGCCGGAGCCGGCGCCGGTGACGATGACGGTTCTTCCTTCGAAGCGTGGCATGGCGATCTCCTCGTGTCGCGACCGGGGGTGCAGGGCCAGCCGCGTGCCTGCGCGGCCGCCCGGCGCCCGCCGGGTGCTGGCGCGAATGGCGTTCAAGTCGAGCGCAGCGCGGCCGAAAGAGCGTTCATGAGCGAACCGTCCTCCGCCGCCGACATGCCCGCGCTGGCCGCCCGCCTGCTCGCGCGTTGGGACCGGGCCGGGCTGGCGGTGCGCTGCGGCTGGCGCACGCGGTCA
>DASVLN010000391.1:0-4274 GCA_036384855.1 Burkholderiaceae bacterium
CCGCGGACGTGCCCGCCTGGAGCTGCGAGGAGGTCGTCGGCCGCCACGTCGACCAGGTCGTGCGCCGCCACGCGCCGCGGCTGATCGGCCTGCAGGAGGTGCAGCGCCTGCTGCGCACGGTGCAGGCGGACGCGCCCGAGCTCGCGGCCGAGGTCTCGCGCGCCGTGCCCGCGCAGCGCATCGCCGAGGTGCTGCGGCGCCTGCTGCAGGAAGGCATCCCGGTGCGCAACCTGCACGCCATCTTCGAGAGCCTGGCCCTGCGCGGCCCGGCGGAGTCCGACGTCATCGCGCTGACCGAGCTCTTGCGCATCGACCTCGGGCGCTACATCACGAGCCGGCACGCCGGCTCCGCGCGCCGCATCGAGGCGATCCTGTTCGAGTCCAGCCTGCTCGATCGCGTGCTCGCGGCCATCGAGCGCTCCGCGCGCGGCAACCTGCTGCTGCTGAGCCCGGCGGTCGCGCAGGACGTGCGCGACCAGGTGCGCACGATCCTCGGCGGCACGGGCGGCGCGGTCGTCGCCATCGTCTCGTCGGACGCGCGCCGCTACGTCAAGACGCTGCTGGAGCCGATCGCGCCCGAGCTGCCCGTGCTGTCCTACCAGGAGCTCGACGCCGACGTCGCGCTGCATCCCGTCGGCTGGGTCACCAATCCGCAGGCCGCCTGATCCCTCCCGTCGCCAACGCCGCCTCCCGCTCCCATGACACCCCAGAACGTCCTCGACATCACCCGCGAAGGCCTGCAGCTGGTCTTCTGGGTCTCCCTGCCCGTGGTGCTGGTGGCCGCGATCACGGCGCTGGTGGTGGCGCTCGGGCAGGCGGTCACGCAGATCCAGGACCAGAGCATCGGCCAGTCGATCCGGTTGATCTCGGTGATGCTCACGCTCGTCGTGCTCGCGGGCTGGCTGGGCCGTACGGTGCTGCTGTTCGCCGAGCGCGCGTTCGATTCGCTGGTGCGGCTGGCATGAAGCGCCTCTTCGGATTCCTCGCAGGCGGCGCGTTGGCGACCGCGTTGCTCTGCGCCGCGCCGGCGGCGGGCGCGGCCGAGCTGCCGTGGGCGGGCAAGCCCTACCAGATCGTCGCCAACGAGAAGCCGCTGGCCGACCTGCTGCGCGAGCTCGCGGCCTCGCAGGGCACCACCGCGGTGATCGACCCCAAGGTCTCGGGCACGATCAGCGGCCGCTTCAGCGGCTCGCCGCTGAAGACGCTCAACAGCCTGTGCGCCACCTACGGGCTGAGCTGGTACTACGACGGCTCGTTCCTCTACGTCGACCCGTCGGCCGATGCGCGCAGCGAGGTGCTATCGATCGGCAACGCCACGGGCAACGCGAGCTGGCTGATCCAGTCGCTCACGCAGCTGCGCATCTACGACTCGCGCTATCCGCTGCTGGTCAGCGGCCGGGACGGCACCGCGCGCGTGACGGGCCCGAAGCGCTACGTCGAGATGGTGCGCCAGGTGGCGCGGCTGCTCGATTCCAAGAGCGCGCTCAACGACGGCGCGGAGATCCGCCTGTTCCCGCTGAAGTACGCGTGGGCGGGCGACTTCAAGATCACGCGCTCGGGCAAGGAGGTCGCGGTGCCGGGCGTGGCCAACACGCTGCGCAGCCTGTACTCCCACGCGAACGGCGGCTCGTCCGCCTCCGGCACCGCCGGCGCGGTGGCGCGCCAGTACGCGGCCTACCAGGCGGGCGCGGATCGGCAGCTGAGGCTGTCCACGGGCGACCTCGTGAACGCGCCGATGGTGCAGCTGCCGGGCCTCGCGCCGCCGATGACCGGCGGCGACGCGGGCGACGCCGGATCGGCGCCGGCGGCCGGCCTGTCCGCGGGCGACGGCGGCCTGCCGCAGTTCCAGGCCGACACCCGCCTGAACGCGGTGCTGGTGCGCGACCTGCCGACGCACATGGCGCAGTACGAGAAGCTGATCGCCGCGATGGACCAGCGTCCGCGCCTGGTCGAGATCGAGGTCACGATCATGGACGTCAGCACCGACACGCTCGACAGCCTGGGGGTGGACTGGCGCGCGCACTCGTCGCACGTCGACTTCCAGACCGGCAACGCCACGAACTCGCCGCTGACGCTGGGCGGCGCGACTTCCGAGTCCGGCCAGACCGGCGGCCTGTGCTGCACCAACGCCAACGGCCTGCCGACGACGCCGCTCGGCTCGATCTTCACCGCGGCGATCGGCAACAGCCTGCGCGATTACCTGCTCGCCCGCGTGAGCGCGCTCGCGCAGACCGGCAACGCCGACGTCGTCGCGCGGCCCAAGGTGCTCACGCTGGACAACAACGAGGCGGTGCTCGAGAACCTGAGCGACTTCTACGTGAGCGTCGCCGGCTTCCAGGACGCGAGCCTGTTCAAGGTCACGACCGGCACCTCGGTGCGCGTGACGCCGATGATCGTCGACGAGAACGGCGGCCGCGGCGTGATGATGACGATCGACATCCAGGACGGCAACATCGACCCGACGCAGTCGGTGGGCCAGATCCCGGTCGTGCGCCACCGCACGGTCGACACCCAGGCGCTGATCGACGAGGGCTCGAGCCTGCTGCTGGCGGGCTACACGTCGGAGTCGAAGTCGACCGCGGCGTCGGGCGTGCCGGTGCTCTCGAGCATTCCCATCGTCGGCAACCTGTTCAAGTACAACCAGAAGCAGGGCAGCAAGGAGGAACGCCTCTACCTGCTGACGCCGCGGCTCGTGACGCCGGGCCTGGCGGCCAACGGGGCGGCGCTCGCGCCGCTGCCGACGCAGGACCGGCCATCGCTGCCGGTGCAGGACGCGCCGGTGCCGCCGGCCGCGGTGCCGGTGTCCTCGGCCCACGCCGGGAGGCGCACGTGAAGGCGACGCCCGAGTTCGTCACGCCCGGCTGGTGCCTGCGCTTCCTCAGCGGCGCCATGAAGGGCCGCACGATCGAGCTGCGGCCCGGTGCCAACGTCCTCGGCTCGGCGGGCGAGTGCGACGTGATGCTGCCCGGCGGGGACGTGCTGCCGCGCCATCTCGTCTTCAACGTCGGCGAGCTCGTGGTGTCGGTGCAGAGGACGGGCGAGGGCGAGGTGCTGCTCAATCGCGAGCCGATGCAGCAGCCCCGCCGCAGCCTGGTCCCGGGCGACGTGGTGACGGTGGGCCGCATCGAACTTCAGTTGGAGCGCAGCTATCCTGCGGTCGACCGCGCCGACCCGATGTTCGCGGGGCCGGAGAGCGTCCTGCCCGGCGACACCCCCGTGCACGTGCCCCCGTCGGGTCGCGGGCGCGGATTCTGGGCGGGCGCGGCGCTGCTGGTGCTCTCGTGCGCGGGCCTGCTGGGCGTGGGCCTGTGGGCCGGCGGCGAGGATCGGCCGGCCGCCGCCGCCGATCCCGCCGCGGTCGCGCGCGTGATCGCGCCGTTCACCGAGCTCGAGGCCGTCGCGGCGCCCGGCGGGCAGGTGGTGGTCAAGGGCTTCGTCGAGTCGCGCCTGCGCCGCCAGCAGCTGGAGCAGGCGCTCGCGCCCATGGGCCGGCGCGTGACCGTCGAGGCGGTGCCGGTCGACGAGCTCGTCGAGCAGGCGCGGCGCTACCTGGGCGATCCCGCGCTGGGCGTGAGCTACGCCGGCAAGGGGCAGCTCGTGGTCACCGGCGCGACCGATGAAGGCGCGTCCCGCGACCGCCTGCGCCGGCTCGCCGAGGACCTGCACCCGTCGGTGCTGGTGACGGACCGCGTCTCGTGGCGCCACGCGCCCGCGCCGGACCGCGACGCGGCGCTGCGCGCGCACTGGGCGGCCTGGCAGGACGCGCTGCCGTCGCGCTTGGTCGGCATCACCGAGGACGAGGACGGCCTGCGCTCGATCCAGCTCGCCGACGGCACGCGCTACTACGAGGGCGCGCCGCTGAAGTCGGGCGCGCAGATCGCGCACATCGGCGCGGACGGCCTCGTGCTCGAAGGAGGCGCCCGTGACGGCGCGAAGTGAACACCGGCGGGGCGCTGCGGCGGCCCGCCTCCCGGATTCGCGGCGGCTGCCTGCCGCGAATACCCGCCCGGGCATCTGTCCGGCGGGACATCGTCAAACCCACTAGGAGAAAAGCACATGTCCACCGTCGATACCTCCATCGCCGCGATGCAACAAGCCGCCGCCGACAGCGCTCGCCTGCAGGCCGCCAGCATCAGCGTGCAGACGCAGATCCAGGGCGCGACCACGTCCGCCCAGACCGTCAACAGCGCCAGCGCCGCCGCCACCGAGACCGCCAAGGGCGTCGCCAGCGACACCAAGGCGGCCGCGCGCGCGTCCTGACGCCGTGCGCGGCG
>DASVLN010000392.1:0-2760 GCA_036384855.1 Burkholderiaceae bacterium
CCCGCAGCCGCGCGCTGATGGACGTCTTCACCAGTTCGGCGCCCGAGCTCGTCGACGCGCTCGCGCCCGCGCCGGGCGCCGAGCGCGCGAAGCTCGTCGCCGCGGCCGACACCGCGCTCGCACGCATGCAGGCCGATGCGACGCTCTCGCGCGCCGATCGCATGACCGCGCTGCAGGCGCGCGTCGACCTCGCCCGCATCGACCAGAAGAAGGACGCGCTGCATCCCGTGCTGCCGCCGGCACTGGTGCAGGAAGCGCGCGCCGCGGCGGCCGACGCCGATCGCGAGGTGACCAGCCCGTTCGAGCGCCAGGCCGTCATCACCGAGGCGAGCCAGGTGCTCGCGGACGCCGGCCTGTGGAAGGAGTCCGACGCGCTGCTGCAGGGCAGCCTGGGCAAGTCGCATTCGCCGTACTACCTCATGAGCGAGCTCGGCGCCAACGCGCGCCGCGAGGGCCGCCCCGCCGAGGCGCTGCAGTGGTACCGCAAGGCCTTCGAGCGCAGCGAGGGCCCCGCCACCCGCCTGCAGTGGGGCGCCGCCTACCTGGGCGCGCTGGTCGACCTCGCGCCGCAGGACGTGCACGCCATCGAACAGGCCGCCCACGCCGTCTTCGCCGAAGCCGCGAGCCAGCCCGGCGCGTTCTACGAGCGCAGCGGCCGCTCGCTGCAGCGCATCGGCGCGAAGCTCGCGAAGTGGAACGCTTCGGGCAGGCACCAGGCCGCCGTCGATCGCCTCGCCGCCGAGCTCCACCGCACCTGCGCGAAGCTGCCCGCGGGCGACACGGCGCGCGCGACCTGCGACTCGGTGTTGCCGGGCAAGGCCTCAGCAACCGCTTCGTAGAATCGCGCCATGACGAACACGAAACCCCTCGGCACGCCGCTCAGCGCGGCGGCCACGCGCGTGATGCTGCTTGGAAGCGGCGAGCTCGGCAAGGAAGTGCTGATCGCGCTGCAGCGCCTGGGCGTCGAGACCATCGCCGTCGACCGCTACGAGGACGCGCCCGGCCAGCAGGTCGCGCACCACGCGCGCACGATCACCATGAGCGACGGCGCCGCGCTGCGCGCGCTGATCGAGCGCGAGAAGCCCGACCTCGTCGTCCCCGAGATCGAGGCCATCGCGACGCCCGAGCTGCAGGCACTCGAGGCCGAGGGTGTCGTGCGCGTCATCCCGACCGCCCGCGCCGCGCGCCTGACCATGGATCGAGAGGGCATCCGCCGCCTCGCCGCCGAGACGCTGGGCCTGCCGACCAGCCCCTACGTCTTCTGCGACTCGCTGCAGGAGCTGCAGGCCGCCATCGACGGCACCGGCGCGGCGGGCAAGCCGGCGATCGGCTATCCGTGCATCGTCAAGCCGGTGATGTCGAGCTCCGGCAAGGGCCAGAGCAGGATCGACGGGCCGGCCGACGTGCAGGCCGCGTGGGACTACGCGATGGCCGGCGGCCGCGTGAGCCACGGCCGCGTGATCGTCGAGGGCTTCATCGACTTCGACTACGAGATCACGCTGCTGACCGTGCGCGCCCTGGAGGCCGACGGCAGCGTGAAGACGCATTTCTGCGCGCCCATCGGCCACGTGCAGGTCAAGGGCGACTACGTGGAAAGCTGGCAGCCGCACCGCATGGCCCCCAAGGCGCTCGAGAAGTCGCAGGCCATCGCGAAGGCGGTCACCGAGGACCTCGGCGGGCAGGGCCTCTTCGGCGTGGAGCTGTTCGTCAAGGGCGACGACGTCTGGTTCAGCGAGGTCAGCCCGCGCCCGCACGACACCGGCATGGTCACGATGATCACGCAGTGGCAGAACGAGTTCGAGCTGCACGCCCGCGCCATCCTCGGCCTGCCGGTGGACACCTCGCTCAAGAGCCCCGGCGCGAGCGCCGTGATCTATGGCGGCGTCGACGCGAAGGCCGTGCAGTTCGATGGCGTCGCCGACGCGATGCGCCTGCCGGGCGTCGAGCTGCGCCTGTTCGGCAAGCCCGAGAGCTACGTCCGCCGCCGCATGGGCGTCGCGCTGGCGCACCACGAGGACGTGGAGCGCGCGCGCGAGGTGGCCAAGGAGGCCGCGGGCAAGGTGCGGCCGAAGGCGGCGTGAGCGAGTCGTTTGCGCGCCACGCTTACATCAGCGAGCGGGCGTCACCTCGTGAGTCACGATGTCTACCGACCATCTCCGATCGAGCTCGTCGGTCGCCAGCACGGCATCAACGCCCGCGGAAACCGAAAGCTCCTTGATGTAGACCTCCTGGACGTCGCGCTCTTCCCTTTCATCGAAGACGGTCGTGTACAGCTGGACGCCCCAGAGGTATTTGTTCGATTTCTCGTCGAAGGCCGCCAAAGCGCCGCCACTCTGCGCGGAACCGTGGTCTCGCGGCCGCCGCAGCGCCTCGAAGCGGAGGCCTTTGAAGACAACGGGGGAAACGGTCGGGCGGCGACGCTTTGAAGATTCCACAGCGTATTCCTTGGTCGATGCAGTCGCTCGCGCAGCGGCCGCGTCGAAGAGGGCGAGGATGACAAGGCCGCTCCCTGTCGCAAACGTCGGCAGCGCGAAGACGAACGGTGGCGATCCGTCGTGCGCGCGTGATCAATAGCGCTCCCGGAATTTCCCTGCGATATCGGCCAGCTGCGCAATGTAGAGGGCGGTTTCAAATCCGAACTGCAACACCGCGTTATTGAACTGAGCTCGGAGACTTGTGAGAGTTTGCCAGGGTGAGTCCGAAGACCTCAAGCGGCGTGTGCCAGTCGTGAGTGGCGCGGGGTCGCGTGTTGAGGCTGTC
>DASVLN010000393.1:0-5286 GCA_036384855.1 Burkholderiaceae bacterium
CGGTTGATGCCGCGCACCTCGTTGATGATGCGGCCCGAGACCTTCTTCAGCAGGCCGTAGGGCAGCTCGGCCCAGTCGGCGGTCATGAAGTCGCTGGTCTGCACGGCGCGCAGCGCGACCACGTAGTCGTAGGTGCGGCCGTCGCCCATCACGCCCACGCTCTTGACCGGCAGGAAGACCGCGAAGGCCTGGCTGGTGAGCTCGTACCAGGACTTGCCCGTCTCGCCGTCCTTCCAGTTGCGCAGTTCCTCGATGAAGATCGCGTCGGCGCGGCGCAGCAGGTCGGCGTACTCGCGCTTGACTTCGCCCAGGATGCGCACGCCCAGGCCCGGGCCCGGGAACGGGTGGCGGTAGACCATCTCGGGCGGCAGGCCCAGCGCGACGCCGAGCTCGCGCACCTCGTCCTTGAACAGGTCGCGCAGCGGCTCGAGCAGCTTCAGGCCCAGCGTCTCGGGCAGGCCGCCGACATTGTGGTGGCTCTTGATCGTCGTCGCCTTCTTGGTCTTGGCGCCGCCCGACTCGATGACGTCCGGATAGATCGTGCCCTGCGCAAGCCACTTCGCGCCCTTGTGGCCGGCGCCCGCGGCCTTGAGCTTGGCCGCCTCGGCCTGGAACACCTCGACGAATTCGCGGCCGATGATCTTGCGCTTCTGCTCGGGATCGCTCACGCCCGCGAGATGGCCGAGGAACTGCGCGCTCGCGTCGACGTGGATCACCCTCGCGTGCAGGCGCCCGGCGAACATGTCCATCACCATCTTGCCCTCGTCCAGGCGCAGCAGGCCGTGGTCGACGAACACGCAGGTGAGCTGGTCGCCGATCGCGCGATGGATCAGGGCCGCGGCGACGCTCGAGTCGACGCCGCCCGACAGGCCCAGGATCACCTCCTCGTCGCCGACCTGCTCGCGGATGCGCTGCACGGCCTCCTCGACGTGGTTGGTCATGACCCAGTCGGGGTTGGCGCCGGCGATCTTCAGCACGAAGCGCTCGAGGATCGCGCGCCCCTGCGCCGTGTGCGTCACCTCGGGGTGGAACTGCACCGCGTAGTAGCCGCGCGCCTCGTCGGCCATCGCGGCGATGGGGCAGCTGCCGGTCGAGGCCATCAGCTGGAAGCCCGGGGGCAGCTCGGTGACCTTGTCGCCGTGGCTCATCCAGACCTTGAGCATGCCGTGGCCCTCGGGCGTCACGAAGTCCTCGATGCCGTCCAGCAGCCGCGTGCGACCGTGCGCGCGCACCTCCGCGTAGCCGAACTCGCGGTGGTCGCTGTACTCCACCTTGCCGCCCAGCTGCGCCGCCATCGTCTGCATGCCGTAGCAGATGCCCAGCACGGGCACGCCCAGCTCCCAGACGGCCTGCGGCGCGCGCAGCTCGGCGTCCTCGTAGGTGCTCGCGTGGCTGCCCGAGAGGATCACGCCCTTGGGCGCGAACGCGCGCACGAAGTCGTCGGAGACGTCGTTCGGATGGATCTCGCAGTACACGTGGGCCTCGCGCACGCGACGCGCGATGAGCTGGGTGACCTGGGAGCCGAAGTCGAGGATGAGGATCTTGTCGTGCATGGCGTCGGACGGTTGCGGGAGTTCAGGAAGCGGCGGCGGGCGTCGCGGGCTCGGCGGGGCGATGGTGACGGATGTGGACGAGGGTCATCGCCATCGCGACGGCCTGCAGCGCGGCGCAGACGTAGAACGGCGCGCCGAGCCGCCAGTCGCCGCGCGGCGCGTCGGCGACGGACTTCAGCAGCAGCGGGCCGATCGCGGGCGCGACGGCGGCCATCAGGCTCGACAGGCCGCTCACCGTGCCCATCGTGCGCCCGTAGGCGCTCGGGTCGGCGGCGTTGGCGACGATGCTCTGCAGCGCGGTGCTCGCGGCGAAGCCGAAGACGTTGCACGCGATCACGGCGTACATCATCCAGCCCTGCGTCGCCGCGCCCCAGGCGACGTAGCACGCGGCCGAGGACGCGAGGCCGATCACCGCCACGCGCGCCGCGCCGAAATGCCGCGTCATGCGGCCGACCAGCGCGCCCTGCACGATCACCGACATGACGCCCACCGCGCCGAGCGACATCCCCACCTGCATCGAGGTCCAGCCGAACTTGATCTGCGTGTACAGCGCCCAGGTGGACTGCAGGATGAACTGCGCCATCGCGCTGAGGGCGACGACCGCCAGCAGCGCCGCGAGATGGCGCATGCGCGAGAGCTGCAGCAGCGAGCCCACGGGATTGGCGCGCCCCCAGCTGAAGGGCTGGCGGCGCGCGGGGGGCAGCGACTCCGGCAGCACGAAGAAGCCGTAGAGCCAGTTGCAGATCGCCAGGCCGCCGGCGCACCAGAACGGCAGGCGCAGGTCGATGCCGCTCAGCAGGCCGCCGGTGACCGGGCCGAGGATGAAGCCGAGGCCGAACATCGCGCCCAGCATGCCGAAGCGGCGCGCGCGATCCTCGGGCGGCGTGATGTCGGAGACATAGGCGTTGGCGACCGCGATGTTGGCCTGCAGCGCGCCGCTCACGAGACGGATCGCGACCAGCATCCACAGCGCCGTCGCCGCGGCGGTCGCGAAGAAGCTGAACGCGAGGCCGCTGAAGCCGATCAGCAGCACCGGCCGGCGGCCGAAGCGGTCGGACAGCGCGCCGAGCACCGGCGAGCCGAGGAAGTTGGCGAAGCCGAAGGCCGCCGCGACGAGCGCGTAGGCGCCCGCGAGATCGCCCGCGCTGCGCTCGAACGAGCCGACCAGCCGCGGCAGTACCGGGATGATCAGGCCGATCGACACCATGTCGATCAGCACCGTCAGCATGATGAAGGGCATCGCCGCCTGGCGCGCGCGCGCGGCGGGCGCGGCGACGGGGTCGGCGCGGTCCTCGGCGGCGGGATCGGGATCGGCGGTCACTTCGGGTCGGTGCGGTCGGCCGGGCGGTGGAGGGATCGGTCCTCGCGGCGGAGGCGGCTGGAAACGAGAACCGCCCGGGACGCGTGGCGCCGGCCCGGGCGGTTGCTCCTGAGACGCCGTCAGTCGGCGCGGTAGTTCGGGGCTTCCTTGGTGATCTGCACGTCGTGGACGTGGCTTTCGCGGATGCCGGCCGACGTGATCTCGACGAACTCGGCGCGCGAACGCATCTCGTCGATCGTCGCGCAGCCGCAGTAACCCATCGCCGCGCGCAGGCCGCCGGCCATCTGGAACAGGATCGAGACCACCGAGCCCTTGTAGGGGACGCGGCCCTCGATGCCCTCCGGCACGAGCTTGTCGGCGTTGGGCTGGTCGTCGTTCTCCTGGAAGTAGCGATCCGCCGAGCCGGCCTTCATCGCGCCGATCGAGCCCATGCCGCGGTAGCTCTTGTAGCTGCGGCCCTGGTACAGGATGACCTCGCCCGGCGCTTCCTCCGTGCCGGCGAACATGCCGCCCATCATCACGGTGCTCGCGCCCGCGGCGATGGCCTTGGCGATGTCGCCCGAGTAGCGGATGCCGCCGTCGGCGATCAGCGGCACGCCGGTGCCCTGCAGCGCGGTCGCGACGTTGTCGATCGCCATCACCTGCGGCACGCCCACGCCCGCGACGATGCGCGTCGTGCAGATCGAGCCCGGGCCGATGCCGACCTTGACCGCGTCGGCGCCGGCCTCGGCCAGTGCCAGCGCGGCCGCGCCGGTGGCGATGTTGCCGCCGATCACGTCGACCTGCGGGAAGTTCTTCTTGACCCACTTCACGCGGTCGATCACGCCCTGGCTGTGGCCGTGCGCGGTGTCGACGACGATCGCGTCGACGCCGGCCTTGGCGAGCGCCTCGACGCGCTCCTCGGTGCCCGGGCCCACGCCGACGGCCGCGGCCACGCGCAGCTTGCCGTGGGCGTCGCGGGCGGCGTTCGGGAAGGTGGTCTGCTTGGTGATGTCCTTGACGGTGAACAGGCCGCGCAGCTCGAAGGCGTCGTTGACGACCAGCACGCGCTCCAGCTTGTGGCGGTGCATCAGCTCCTTGGCCACCGCGAGCGAGGTGCCCTCGGGCACCGTGATCAGGCGCTCCTGCGGCGTCATGATCTCGCGCACGGGGGCGTCCATGCGGGTCTCGAAGCGCAGGTCGCGGTTGGTGACGATGCCGACCACGCGGCCCTCGTCGACCACCGGGAAGCCCGAGACGCCGTGCAGGCGCGAGAGCTCGACGACGTCGCGCACGCGGGCGCCGGGGGCGATCGTCACGGGGTCGCGCAGGAGGCCGGACTCGTAGCGCTTCACGCGCGCCACCTCGGCGGCCTGCTGCATGGGCGTGAGGTTCTTGTGGATGACGCCGATGCCGCCTTCCTGCGCGATCGCGATCGCCAGGCGGGCCTCCGTCACGGTGTCCATCGCCGCGGAGACCACGGGCAGGTTCAGGACGATGTTGCGGCTCAGGTGGGTTCTGAGGCTGGTGTCGCGGGGCAACACCTGGGAATATGCCGGCACCAACAACACGTCGTCGAAGGTGAGCGCTTTGCCTAGAAGGCGCATGGGGGGAGCTCCAGACGCAAAAGCGGATTATACGGATCGGCGGCTCCGCGTGCTCGGCCGCGTGGCGCGAAGGTCTTTCGAACCCGCCGGCGATGGCCGGAACACCTGGCTTTCTTTGCATTTGGTCACCACGGCCGGGCACTACACTTCGAGGGTTTCCGACCTCCCTTGCGCCGCCATGTCCAAGACCGCCATGCCCCTCGTCGCCGCCCTGCTGGTGCTCGCCGCCGCCGGCGCGTCCGCACAGAACGTCTACAAGTGGCGCGACGCGAGCGGCGTGATGCACATCAGCGACACGCCGCCGCCGGTGGGCGCTGCGCGCGCCGTGACGCAAGGCAACATCCCCGGCGCAGGGGCCGTCGTCAATCCGGCCGGCGCCTCGGCGGCCAGCGGGGCCGCCAGCGAGACCGACCTGCAGAAGAAGAAGGCCCAGGCAGACGCCGCCAAGGCAGAGGCCGCCGCCGCGGAGAAGGCGCGCGTCGAGAAGCAGAAAGCCGCCGCCCGCGCGCAGAACTGCGCGGCCGCGCAGGAGCAGGCCCGCGTGATGGGCAGCGGCCAGCGCGTCGCGACGGTGAACGCCAAGGGCGAGCGCGAATTCCTGGACGACGCCGCTGTCGCCGCACGTCAGAAGCAGGCTCAGCAGATGATCGCCGAGAACTGCGGCAAGTGAGGCCGCGGCCGCCTCAGCCGGGCGCCGCTCCGCCCTTCGGCGGCTTCGCGTTGCGCGCGCGGATCGCCTGCACGCCGCCCGACTTGCGATAGCGCGCGCGGCGGGCGTCCATCGGCGCCACCTGCAGGCCGCGCAGGAGCTCCAGCCGGTCGCCGT
>DASVLN010000394.1:0-3131 GCA_036384855.1 Burkholderiaceae bacterium
GTTGCGGCCCTCGCGGCCGCGCCCGCCGCCGCGCGCCCGCGCCCGGCCGCGCCCCCGACTTCCCCTTCCCCTGCGCCCATCACGGACGAATCCATGAACCTCACCCATCTCCAGCGCCTGGAAGCCGAGAGCATCCACATCCTGCGCGAGGTCGTCGCCGAGGCCGACAACCCGGTCATGCTCTATTCGATCGGCAAGGACTCGGCCGTCATGCTGCATCTGGCGCGCAAGGCGTTCTTCCCCGCGCCGCCGCCGTTCCCGCTGCTGCACGTCGACACCACGTGGAAGTTCCGCGCGATGTACGAGATGCGCGACCGCATGGCGCGCGAAAGCGGCATGGAGCTGCTGGTGCACCAGAACCCCGAGGCCGCGGAGCTGGGCATCAACCCGTTCACGCACGGGTCGGCGATCCACACCGACATGTGGAAGACGCAGGGGCTGAAGCAGGCGCTGGACAAGTGGAACTTCGACGCCGCGTTCGGCGGCGCGCGCCGCGACGAGGAGAAGTCGCGCGCGAAGGAGCGCATCTTCTCGTTCCGCTCGGCGCAGCATCGCTGGGATCCGAAGAACCAGCGGCCCGAGCTCTGGCACCTGTACAACGGGCGCAAGATGAAGGGTGAGTCGATCCGCGTGTTCCCGATCTCGAACTGGACGGAGCTCGACATCTGGCAGTACATCCACCTCGAGAACATCCCCATCGTGCCGCTGTACTTCGCGCAGGAGCGTCCCGTCGTGAACCGTGACGGCACGCTGATCATGGTCGACGACGACCGCATGCCGCTGAAGGCCGGCGAGGTGCCGATGATGAAGAGCGTGCGTTTCCGCACCCTCGGCTGCTACCCGCTGTCGGGGGCCGTCGAATCGACCGCCGACACGCTGCCCGCGGTGATCCAGGAGATGCTGCTGACGAAGACCTCCGAGCGACAGGGCCGCATGATCGACCATGACTCGGCCGCCTCGATGGAGAAGAAGAAGCAAGAGGGGTACTTTTGAGCCCCACGGTCGCTGGCGCTCCCTGCCCCCGAGGGGCCGGCCGCGAGTCGACCGGCGAAGCCGGATCGACCGCTCCCTTGAACTTCATGCGAATCCAATGAGCGGCAGCGCCGGATACGAACGACTCCGCACGCCGAACTGACTACGGATACAAGATGGCCCACCAATCCGACCTGATCGCCACCGACATCGAGAAGTACCTGAAGCAGCACGAGCGCAAGAGCCTGCTGCGATTCATCACCTGCGGCTCGGTGGACGATGGCAAGTCCACAGTGATCGGGCGGCTGCTGTACGAATCGAAGATGCTGTTCGAGGACCAGCTCGCCGCGATCGAGAACGACTCGAAGAAGTGGGGCACGCAGGGCGGCGAGATCGACTTCGCGCTGCTCGTCGACGGCCTGGCCGCCGAGCGCGAGCAGGGCATCACGATCGACGTCGCCTACCGCTTCTTCTCCACCGACCGCCGCAAGTTCATCGTCGCCGACACGCCCGGCCACGAGCAGTACACGCGCAACATGATCACCGGCGCGTCGACGGCCGACGTCGCGGTCATCCTCATCGACGCGCGCAAGGGCGTGCTGACGCAGACCCGCCGCCACAGCTACCTCGTGAGCCTGATCGGCATCCGCAAGGTGGTGCTGGCGATCAACAAGATGGACCTGGTCGACTACTCGCAGAAGGTGTTCGACAAGATCGACGAGGAATACCGTGCGTTCGCGAAGCAGATCGGGCTGGAGGACATCACGTCGATCCCGCTGTCGGGCCTGAAGGGCGACAACATGCTGGTGGCGAGCGACAAGACGCCGTGGTACCGCGGCCCGACGCTGATGGGCTTCCTCGAGACCTGCGAGGTCGACGAGACCCGCCTGCAGCAGGAGACCTTCCGCATGCCGGTGCAGTGGGTCAACCGCCCCAACCTCGACTTCCGCGGCTTCGCCGGGCTGATCGCGAGCGGCACGGTGCGGCCCGGCGACCGTGTCGTCGCGCAGCCCTCGGGCCAGGAGAGCCGCGTCGCGCGCATCGTCGCGATGGGCGGCGACCTGCCCGTGGCGGTCGCCGGCCAGTCGGTGACGCTGACCCTGGAGGACGAGATCGACGTCTCGCGCGGCGACGTGCTGTCCAAGGCCGAGGCGCCCGCCGAGGTCGCCGACCAGTTCGAGGCCTCGCTCGTGTGGATGTCCGACGAGCCCATGCTGCCGGGCCGGCCCTACCTGATGAAGATCGGCACGCAGACCGTCAGCGCGTCCATCACGGAGCCGAAGTACAAGGTCAACGTCAACACGATGGAGCAGCTGGCGGCCAAGCAGCTGGGCGTCAACGAGATCGGCGTCGTCAAGCTCGCGCTCGACCGGCCGATCGCCTTCGACCCGTACAAGGCCAACCGCGACACCGGCGGCTTCATCCTCATCAACCGGATGAACAACAACACGGTTGGCGCCGGCATGCTGAACTTCGCGCTGCACCGCTCGCACAACATCCCGCTGCAGCACGTGGACGTGGACAAGGCGCTGCGCTCGCAGCTGAAGGCGCAGAAGCCCGCGGTGCTGTGGTTCACCGGGCTGTCGGGCGCGGGCAAGTCGACGATCGCCAACCTGGTCGAGAAGAAGCTCGCCGCGATGGGGCGCCACACCTACCTGCTGGACGGCGACAACGTGCGCCACGGCCTGAACAAGGACCTCGGCTTCACGGAGGCCGACCGCGTCGAGAACATCCGCCGCATCGCGGAGGTCTCGCGGCTGATGGTCGACGCCGGCCTGATCGTGCTGACGGCCTTCATCTCGCCGTTCCGCTCCGAGCGCGCGATGGCGCGCGGCCAGATGGCGCCGGGCGAGTTCATCGAGATCCACGTGAACACGCCGCTCGCGGTGGCCGAGGAGCGCGACGCCAAGGGCCTCTACCGCAAGGCACGCCGCGGCGAGATCGCCAACTTCACGGGCATCAGCTCGCCCTACGAGCCGCCCGAGCAGCCCGAGATCACGGTCAACACGGACACGATGACGTCGGAGCAGGCGGCCGACCAGATCATCGCGCTGCTGCAGGCGCGCGGCCTCATC
Organism: Burkholderiaceae bacterium; assembly: GCA_036384855.1. Classification (GTDB taxonomy): domain Bacteria; phylum Pseudomonadota; class Gammaproteobacteria; order Burkholderiales; family Burkholderiaceae_C; genus Scleromatobacter. The sequence goes on from DASVLN010000394.1 coordinate 3,048, forward strand.
GGCTGAAGTCGCGCTCGAGGACGCGCACGCCCGTCACGCCGGCTCCGGCGACGGCCAGCGCGGCCGCCTCGCCGGGTGCGGCGT
>DASVLN010000395.1:0-2516 GCA_036384855.1 Burkholderiaceae bacterium
GCCGCAGCAGTCGCTCGAGCTGTGGGCGCTGCCGCGGGCCGGGGCGCCGAAGTCGCTCGGCCTGATCGCGTCCGACCGCCTGACCGCCCTGTCGCGCCGCGCGCTGCCCGCCGACACCAAGGGCCTGGCCGTCTCGCTCGAACCGCTGGGTGGCTCGCCCACCGGCGCGCCCACGGGGCCGGTGCTGTTCGTGGGTGACCTGACGCTGTGAGCTCGCGCGGCGCGGGGGCGTTGCGCGCGCTCACTTCGTGTGCTGCTTGTGGACGACGCGTCGCTCGAGGGCATAGGCGCAGGCCGCTCCGCCGAACATCAGCGCGAGGCCGACGGTGACCAGGCGGCCCTGCAAGGTGGGCGGCAGCCGCGGGGCGATGCGGGTGTTCATGCCGACCGCGTTCAGGACGGACCCGGTCATCGCGACCGTGCTGCACAGGACGGACGCCATCGCGTCGGGCCGGGCGCCTGTGTCGCCCGCCTCTTCGTAGGCCTGCCACGACTTGTGCAGCGCGTAGCCGTCCAGGACGACGCTGGCGCCCGGCAGGACGTTGGCTGCCAGCTTCTTGACGACCGGGGCCTTGTTGAACTTCGCGAGCTTGCCGGCATCGGACGCCAGTCCCCGCACCTCGTGCGCGGCGGTCTCCAGCGCCGCCGCGGCGCGCTCGGCGGGGAACTCCGGCACGTTGAAGAATGCCGTCTTGCCGACGTTCTGGATGATCTCGCGATAGTGGCTGACCAGCTCCTGCGCCGCAGGCTTGCCTTCCATCACCGATTCCACGAAGCGGTTGTGGGCGCGGCCGATGATCTCCGAATCCATGGCGGCGCGGATCTCGGCCTTGCCGAAGGGCGAGATGAACGGCTCGCCCCAGGCGACGCCGCGGAACAGGCTCGCCATCGTCGAGTTCTGGGCGACATGGGTGATGACGGCGCTTTGCGCGATCGGCAGCAGTGTCTGCTTGAGGTTGCGCGCGAAGAGCATCTCGCTCGTGCCCGAGAGCGCGAGGACGCTGGCCGTCGCGTTGCTGACGAAGCTGGTCACGTCCCATGGCACTTCGGAAAAGGTGCTGTCGTCGACATGCTTGGCCGCCTCGACCACGTCGGATTCGCTGCGGAAGCCCTTGGTGATGAAGGGGATCGCCTTGGCCAGCAGCGGATTGACGAAGGGGAACGTCGTCAGGACCTTGCCCGTGACATCGACGCATTTCGCCAGCTTCTTCGTCGACGACATCTCCGCCAGCGCCGGGCCGGTGTCCGTGTCGGCGTCGGGCCCTCTCAGCGGGCCGGTCATGTCTTCCCAGTTGGACATCGAATCTCCTCCTCGCGGCGCACGGCGGTCCTGCTCCCTGCGAACGACGGGGCGCGAGTCCGCTCGGCCAGTTGCCCGAAGGCCCGGCCTGCATTCAGTCGTGCGCTCATACCCTACCCCGTACGGTAAGCGACTCTACGCCACTTCGACCACCGACGGCGGCGGGCGACGAAAAAAGGGGCCCGACGCTCGCGCGCCGGGCCCTCGGTCTCTTCCGGGAGTGCGGGGTCTCGGCCGACAGGTCAGGGCAGCGCGTTCAGCGCCGCGCGCGTCGGCACGGAGAAGTCGTACCCGTCGTGCCTGTCCCAGTTGATCGACCACGTCATCGCGCCGCGGAAGGTCGGGTAGGCCTTCGCCGGCTTGATGGTGTTGCAGCCGGTCAGCTTCGTGAGGCAGTTCAGCGTGTTCGTGATCACCGCCGGCGTGACGAAGCCGGTGTTGGCCGAGCTCGGCCCCGAGGGCACGCCGAACGCCACCTGGTCGGGGCGCAGGCCGTTGAAGTGCCAGCCGGTGCCGTACGACACGTTGAAGCCCTCGATCAGCATGAGGCTGCCGGCGACGAGACCGTCGACGGTGCCTTCCTGCACCTGCTGGTTGCTCGCGTTGTCGTAGGTGAATCCGCCGTTGTTGTAGTACTGGACGTGGATCTCGGTGAGGTCGTTGCGCAGCGCGTCGATGATGGGCAGGTAGGCGCCCCAGATCGAGCCGTAGGCGACGTAGCCGCCCTGCACGTACGGGTGCTCCGGCGCCATGGACAGGTAGAACGACGGGCCGACCTTGGCCTTGAGCTGCTGCATCGCCGACACCAGGTTCGCCTGCAGCGCGGTGCCTTGCGAGACGCCGGTCTCCAGGTCGAGGTCGATGCCGTCGAAGCCGAACTTCTGGATCAGCGCGTAGGCGCTGTTGACGAAGTTGGTCACCATCGTCGCGTTGTCCAGCGAGATCGAGCCGTTCTGCCCGCCCACCGACAGCACCACCTTCTTGCCGGCCTTGCGCTTGGCGGCGACGTCGGCGATGAACTGCGCCTCGGTGCCCGCGTTCGGGTCGACGGTGAAGCTGATGTTGCCGTTGCCGGCGTTGTCGGCGAAGGCGACGATGATCACGTCCCAGTCGTTGGTCACCTGCGAGATAGGGTAGGTGTTGCCGGACGGGTTGGTGAAGTCGTGCCAGTAGCCGATCAGCGAGTGGCCTGACGGCGGCGGCGGCGGCGGCGGCG
>DASVLN010000396.1:0-7545 GCA_036384855.1 Burkholderiaceae bacterium
GCCGACGCGCCCCTGTCGCCGATTGCACCGGCACCCGGCACGCCGCCCGCGCCCAAGACCGCCGCGCCCGGCACGCCGGGGCCGCTGCCTGCCGGCACCGTCACGACCGCGCACCCGCTGACCGCCGACGATCTCGAATCCTGGCTCGACGGGTTGATCCCCGCCGCGCTCGTGACCGCGCGCACGCCCGGCGCGGTGGTCGCAGTCGTCAAGGACGGCCAGGTGCTGCTGGAGAAAGGCTACGGCTGGGCCGACGCCGAGAAGCACGTCCCCGTAGACCCGAAGGCCACGCTCTTCCGGCCCGGCTCGACGTCCAAGCTGTTCACGTGGACGGCGGTGATGCAGCTGGTGGAGCAGGGCAAGCTCGACCTCGACACCGACGTCAACCGCTACCTCGACTTCAAGGTCCCGGTGCGCAACGGCCATCCGCTCACGCTGCGCCACATCATGACGCAGACGAGCGGCTTCGAGGAGGTCATCAAGGACCTGATCGCGTTCGACAAGGCGCCGCCGCCGCTGCGCGAGGTGCTCGTGGCGGAGATGCCGCCGCTGCGCGCCGATCCGGGCACCACGGCCGGCTACTCGAACTACGCCACCGCGCTGGCGGGCTACATCGTGCAGCGCGTCTCGGGCGAGCCGTTCGAGGACTACGTCGAGCACCACATCTTCCAGCCGCTGGGCATGGCGCACTCGACGTTCCGCCAGCCGCTGCCCGCCGCGCTCGCGCCGCAGATGGCGCAGGGCTACATGGAGACCGGCCAGCCCGGCCACGGGTTCGAGATCGTCAACCTGCCGCCCGCGGGCAGCCTCAGCGCCACCGCCGACGACATGACCCGCTTCATGATCGCGCACCTCCAGGATGGACGCTTCGGCGACCAGCGCATCCTCCAGGCGGCGACGGCGCAGACGATGCACACCACGCCCACGCGCCTGTTCCCCGACCTGAACGGCATCGCTCTCGGCTTCTACCAGCAGGACATCAACGGCCACCGCGTGGTCGCGCACGGCGGCGACCTCAACTACTTCCACACCGAGCTCGCCCTGTTCATCGACGATCACGTCGGCCTGTTCTTCTCGGTCAACGCGCCGGGCAAGGAAGGTATGGGCGAGATGCTGCGGGTGCGCCTGTTCAACGGCTTCGCCGATCGCTACTTCCCGCATCCCGAGACGGTCACGCCGATCGACCCGGCCACCGCGCGCGCGCATGCCGCGATGATCGCCGGCCACTGGGTCAACACGCGGCGCGCGGACTCCACCTTCCTGAAGCTGGTCGACCTGCTCTCGCCGACGACCGTGACCGCCAATGCCGACGGCTCGCTGACGACCAAGGTGCTGATCGACCCGCAGACCTTCGTCGAGACCTCGCCCTTCCTCTGGCACGAGGTCGACGGCCACGACAAGCTGCAGGCGCGGGTCAAGGACGGCAAGGTGGTCGGCTGGACCACCGACATGCTCGCCTTCGCGTGGAGCTACGAGTCGCCGGGCGGCCTTGCCGCGGCCGGGCTGCAGCAGCCGGCGTGCGCGCTCGCCTTCGCGATCGTGGCGCTCGCCGCGGCGATGTGGCCGATCTCCGCGGTCGTGCGGCGGCGCCTGGCCGTGCCGCGCGCGGAGAGCGTGTCGCTGCGCCGGGCACGGCGATTCGCGGACGCCGGGGCGGCGCTGCTGATCGCGGCCGTCGTCGCGTGGGTCGGCTTCTTCGCCGCGGTGATGTCGACGACCTTCACCGGCCTCGACCCGCTGCTGCACCTGGCCCAGGTGCTGGCGATCGTCGGCTTCGGCGGCGGCACGCTGGCCAACGCGTGGCTCCTGGCCGTGCAGCGCCGCGAGCGCCTGCGCAAGAGCGCGCTCGCATGGACCGCGGTGCGCCTGGCGGCCCTCGCGTACCTGCTGTCGGTCGCGTTCGGCTACAACCTGCTGAGCCTCAGCGGCCACTATTGAGCGGACGGGACGCGCATGTCCACGACGAGCCCCGCGGCCGCGCCGCACGCCCGGCAGGCGGACGCGCAGGCGCGCCGCGGCCATCCGCCCGGCCTGGCCGTGCTGTTCCTGACGGAGATGTGGGAGAAGTTCTCCTTCTTCGGCATGCGCGCGCTGCAGGTCTACTACATGACCAAGCAGCTGCACTTCTCGCAGGCTTCGGCCTCGCTGGTCTACGGCGCCTACGCCGCCGGCGTGTACCTGACGCCGATCGCCGGCGGCGTGATCTCCGACCGCTGGCTGGGCCGCCACCGGGCGGTGGTGCTCGGCGGGCTGATCATGGCGCTCGGCCACTTCATGATGGCCAGCGAGGCGCTGTTCTTCCCGGCGATGGCGACGATCGCGATCGGCAACGGGCTGTTCCTGCCCAACCTGCCGAGCCAGGTCGGCGCGCTCTACGCCGAGGACGACCCGCGCCGCGCGTCCGCCTACAACCTCTACTACGTCGGCATCAACCTCGGCGCGACGCTCGCGCCGCTGGTGTGCGGGACGCTGGGCGAGGTCTACGGCTGGCACTGGGGCTTCGGTGCCGCCGGCGTCGGGATGTGCCTGGGCCTCGTGGTCTACCTCGCCGGCGGCCGCTGGCTGCCGCACGACGGCCCGCGCACGGCGGCGCCGTCCACGCACACGCCGGACGACCGCGCAGCCACCCGCGTCGGCCTGCTCGTCGCGATCGGCCTGGCGGTCGTCGTCTACCGCGTCGCCTACGAGCAGACCGGCAATACGCTCGCGGTCTGGGTCGACGCGAGCGTCGACCGCCACTTCGGTGGCTGGCTGATGCCCGCGACCTGGGTGCAGTCGCTCAACCCGCTGTTCGTGTTCCTGCTGACGCCGCCGCTCGTCGCGCTGTGGCAGCGACGCGAACTCCGGCGCGGCGCGGCGCGCCCGCTCGCTCGGATGGCGACCGGCGCGTTCGTCTCGGCGCTGGCGTGGCTGGGCCTGGCGGCGGTGATCCACAGGGACCTCGCACAGCACGCGCCCACGGGCATCGCCTGGGTGACGGCCTTCTTCGCGCTCTTCACGCTGGCAGAGCTCTACATCCTGCCCGTCGGCCTCGGCCTGTTCGCGAGCCTCGCGCCGGCGCGCTTCCGGGCGACCACGATCGCCGCCTGGTTCCTCGCGGCGTTCGCCGGCAACCTGCTTTCCGGCGTGCTCGGCACGGCGTGGACGCACCTCGCGCCCGACACCTTCTTCGTCCTCACCGCCGGCGTGGCGGCCCTGGCGGGCGCGATGCTCCGCGCGATCGGCCTGCTGGCCGAGGCCCGGCGCTGACGGCGCAAGGATCGCGATGGCCGAGGATCCGCGCCACGCCGGCCCGGCCCCAGGCCGTCCGTACGACCTCGAGCAGTCGGCGCTCCAGCTCGCCGCGCTGATCCGGGCGAGCCTGGCGGTCGGGCACACCCGCGTCGCCCTGCAGCGCAGCTTCATGCTGCTGTGCCTGTGCGGGCGCCTGCCGGAAGACCTCGCGCCGGTCGTCGAGGACGGCCTTGCCCGCCGGCCCCTGCGCGAGATCCGCCGCATGAAGCAGGCCGCGCGCGCCTGGGCGGCGATGCTCGGGACGCGGGGCTGAGCGCGGCGGATCCCGCGCGCACCGCGCGCCCGCACCCGTTCAGTAGTTGACGTCCCAGCGCAGCAGGCCACCCATCGCGGCGACCCACACCACCCCCAGCAATGCGAACGCCACGACGACGGCCCACGCGCGCGTCAGGCGCGAGGCGTCCGAGCGCAGCAGCTTCCACGCGGCCCAGGCGCCGGCGACGGCCGCCGCGACGGCCAGCAGGCCGCTCGCCTGCAGCAGGCGGACGATCCAGTCGTTGCCACTGTTGTAGGCGCCGATGTCCGTGTCGAGGACGGGCGCGATGAACGCGGACCAGGCTGCCAGGTACAGCGCGTCCACGACGATCGCCGCGCGCTGCAGCCGCCGCGGCGTCGCCAGACGGGGGTTGCCCGCGACCGGCGCTCCGCCCGCGCGGCGTGCCAGCGCGGCCATCACCCAATACACCACGCTCAGCACCATCGTGAGCAACGAGAACGCGAGCACGCCCAGCGTCAGCGGCGCCGAGCTCGCGAACGGCGAGGCCTGCAGCACGCCGGTCGCGTCCTCGCTGTCGACCACCGTCTTGACGCCGCCGACCTCCGCGAGACGCAGCTGCCGGCTGCCGCCCAGCTCGCGCCACAGCCCGGGCGCGACCTCGCGAAAGGTCTGCGTGCCCAGGCCGAGCGGATCGGGGGCGACGATCGTGCCGTCCGCGTTCGCGGTGATCACGACCTGGCCGAGCAGGTACAGCAGGCTCAGGAATCCGTGCTCGATGCGCCGGGAGCCCTGGTAGCGGCCGGCGATCCGACCGGCGTCGGCCCGCGCCGACGCCAGCGCCGGCGGATCGGGCGCCGACGGCGCGGGGAAGTAGCGATCCATGAAGCCGTCGAAGAGCTCGCGCCGGGCGGCGTACACGGCGTTGTCGCGCCCGCGGCTTTTGAAGGTGAAGAAGATGCCCACGCCCTCCTGCGGCAGCAGGTCGAGCTCGGTGTGGAAGACGATCGTGTCGCCTCCGTGCCCGATCACCGTGCGGCCGTTCTGCACGCTGCGGAAGAAGCCGTGCGCCATCGTCGCGAAGCCGGGCAAGGCGCTCTCGGTCGGCGCGTGCATCAGCGCCGTCGTCTTCGGGTCGAGGATGGCGTGGCCGTCGAGCCGGCCCTGCTGCAGGTGCGCCAGCATGAAGCGCGCCATGTCCGCCGCGGTGGTCGACGCGCTGCCGGCCGGCGCGGTGACCACGAACTCGAACGGCGACGGCGGCCCCGAGGCCGTGCGGTAGCCCTCGGCCAGCGACGGCCGCAGCGGCGCGGGCACGGGCTGCGCCATCGTGCTGTGCGCCATGCCCAGCGGCTCGAACACGTGGCGGGCGATGTAGGCGTCGTAGGCCTCGCCCGAGACGCGCTGCACGATGTAGCCGGCGAGCGCGACCCCGTAGTTGGAATACGCCGGCACCGTCCCCGGCGGGAACAGCATCGCGCGCGGGTGCGTCTTCAGGTACCGCTCGGTCGACTGCGCCCGCGCCGGGTCGTAGGACAGGACGTCCTTCAGGCCTTCCTCGAAGCCGCCGCGATGGTTCATCAGGTCGCGCATCGTCACCGGCTTGCCGTAGGGCTCGGGCACCTTGAAGTCGAGGTAGTCGTCGACGTCGCGATCGAGGTCCAGCCGGCCCTGCTGCACCAGCTGCATCACCGCCGTCCACGTGAACAGCTTGGACGTCGAGCCCGGGCGCACCAGCGTCGTCTGCGGATCCATCGGCCGCCTCGCAGCGACGTCCGCATAGCCGTAGCCCTTCTGCAGCAGGACGCGCCCGTCCTTGACCACCGAGATCACCATGCCGGCGATGTCGCCCGTCTTCAGCGCGTATGGCACGCGGCCGTCGAGCCAGGCGGACAGGTCCGCGGCATCGAGGGCATGCGCGGCGTCCGGCGCGGACGCGGACGCGCCGGGCGCCGGCGCCGCGGCCCCGCCCGGATCCATCGCCGCCGACGTACCGCATGCCGCCAGCGCCGCCGCAGCCACCAGGGCGGCCCAGGCCGCGAATCCTCGTCGTCGCATGTCCATTCCCCTCGGCCCGTCGCGGGCGCGTGATCGGTCGGCTGCCTGCCGCCTCCCGGATTGTCCCTTTCCGTCCGGGTGTCCGGCGAAATGTTTTTCTTATTGCGACATTTTTGTACATAACGTATATCCATCAAAAGCCACAGCGACTCCAGGAGGATTGAGTGCCCCGGAGGTTTTCCGATCCGGATAGTCGACGGCGACTCTGCTAGAGTGCCCGCATGAATGCGAACGGCCACCTTCCCGGCGACGCGGGTTCGCCCGGAGCGACGATCCGCGCCCTGCGCCTCGGCAAGGGCCTGACGCTCGCGCAGCTCAGCGAGCGCACCGGTCTCGCGATCTCGACGTTGTCCAAACTGGAAAAGGGCTCGGTCTCGCTTTCGTACGACAAGCTGATGCTGATCAGCCGCGGCCTGGGCGTGGACATGGCGAGCCTGGTCGACCCGAAGCCGCCGGTGCCGCGGGCGCCTGCGCTCTCGGCGGGACGCCGCGTCGTGCAGCGCGCCGGCGAGGGGCAGCTGGTCGAGACGCGCAGCTATCGGCAGGTCTACCTCGCCACCGAGCTCCTCAACAAGAAGATGACGCCGATGTTCGTGGAGATCCGGGCCCGCACGATGGAGGAGTTCACGGCGGAATTCGGCGGCCTGATCCGCCATCCCGGCGAGGAGTTCACCTTCGTGATCGAGGGCGAGCTGGACTTCCACAGCGAGCTGTACGCGCCGCTGCGGCTGCGGGCCGGCGACTCGATCTACTTCGACAGCGAGATGGGCCATGCCTACCTCAAGGCGTCCGAGGAGCCGTGCCGGCTCGTCTGCAGTTGCGCGCCGCGCGGCGACGAGGACACGATGACCGAGATGTTCGTCTCGGCCTCGGAGCGCCTGGCCCCGGCCGCCGCGGAACCGGCGCCCAGGGCACCTCGGGTGCAGCGGGCGCGCAAGCGCGGCGGCTGACGCCGTCGTCAGCCCTGCTGGCTCGCGAACGTGCGTCGGAACTCCGGCGCGGCATCCTCGCGCGTGTTGACCTCCAGCATCAGCCGCCCGGGCATCCAGCAGAAGAAGCGCGACCCGCGCGCGTGCCCGAAGAGATCCGTCTCCATCGGCACGCCGGCATCGAGCATGTCGGCGCGCATGCGCTCGAGGTCCGCCCGGGTCGCGACCTCGATGCCGAGGTGGAAGTTGCCGGGCCACGCGACGTCCCGGTCGCGGGCGTCCTCGATGACGATGTCGAGCGACCGTTTCTTGAGCACGCGGCTCGTGCCCATCGCGAGCACCTGGAAGCCGAGGAACCGCTCGAAGAAGGCCGCCGTCGCGGGGACGTCGTGGGACGGGAAGCTCAGATGGTTGAGCGTGGAAGGAACCGTGTCGAAGTGCGTCGTCATGGGGGAACACCTGTGCGCAGGCCGGCGCGGCGCGGGACGCGTCGCGATGTCGGCGGGTTGCGCGTTGGCTGACGTAAACGCTTACGGTTCGATGCAGACCGCGCGGGCGGCTGCACGACGGGGCGGATGATACCGCTTTCCTGTACCCTCGCGCTTTGCCATCCCTCCGCATCCGCCGCATGCCCTGGCACGCCCGCCTCGACCTGGACTACCGCACCGATGCCGCCGGCGCCTCCGGCACCCCGCGCACCCGCCTGGACTTCCGCCACGACGGCCCGCTGCGCATCCTCAAGAGCCTGCATCCCGAAGGCGACGCGGTCTGCCATTCGGTGATCGTGCATCCGCCCGGCGGCATCGTCGGCGGCGACACGCTGGACGTCTCGATCGCGCTGGCGCCGGGCGCGCACGCGCTGCTGACGACGCCCGGCGCGACGCGCTTCTACCGCAGCGCCGGTGCGCGCGCGGCCCAGGCCGTCGACGCGCGCCTGGCCGAGGGCGCGCGCCTCGAGTGGCTGCCGCTCGAGACCCTGGTGCACTCGGGCGCGCTGGCCGACAACCGGCTGCGCTTCGACCTCGCGCCGGGCGCCGAGACGATGGGCTG
>DASVLN010000397.1:0-2353 GCA_036384855.1 Burkholderiaceae bacterium
CGCCGCCGGGCTCGTGGCGGGCAGCTCGCAGGCCGCCGGCATCGACATCCACGCCGGTGCCGAGGCCGCCGACATCGGCCTGCCGGTCTATCCCGGCGCGGTCAAGCGCCCCGAGGACGACGGCAGTCGCGACGACTTCTCGTTCGGCCTGTGGGGCAGCTCCTTCGGCGTGAAGATCGCGACCGTCGCCTACCGCAGCCGCGACGAGGTCGACGACGTCTCGGCGTTCTACCGCGACGCGCTGCACCGGTTCGGCCCGGTGGTCGACTGCAGCGCCGGGGTGCCGCGCGCGCACGCGCAGCCGGCTTCGGGTGCCAGGACGCTCGATTGCGGCGACGACGATGCGGATCCGGGCGTGCGCCTGTACAAGTCCGGCAGCCCCGACGACCAGCACGTCGTCGAGATCAAGCCGCTCGCGCGCGGCGCGAGCTTCCGGCTCACGCGCGTGCAGACGCGCGGCCTCGACTGAGCGCCTCGTCCTCGCGCCCGGCGCGCGCGAAGCGCAGCGTGCCGTCCGCGATGCGGCCCAGGCGCAGCCGGATCAGGTCGACCAGGTAGTTCTGCGCGAGCGTCCACGGCGCCTTCGTGCCCTGGCGCGGCAGGATGCCCGCGGCGCGCTGCACGTAGCCCGACTTGAGCTCGAGGAAGGGTCGGGGCGCCATGTCCGGCGGGCATTCGGGCACCGCGACGCGCCAGCCGCGCGCCTGCATGTGGCGCAGCAGGCGGGTCGTCCAGCGCGCGGTCAGGTCGGCCTTCAGTGTCCACGACGCGTTCGTGTAGCCGAAGGTGTAGACGAGGTTGGGCACGCCGCCGAGCATCAGCGCCTTGTACGCGAAGGCCTTGGACAGGTCCTGCGGCACGCCGTCCACCGTCACGGCGACGTCCCCGAGCACGTTCAGCGCGAGGCCGGTGGCGGTGACGACGACGTCGGCGTCGAGCTCGCGGCCGGAGCCGAGGCGGATGCCCGACGGGGTGAAGCGCTCGATCGTGTCCGTCGCGACCTCCGCGCGGCCCGAGCGGATCGCCTCGAACAGGTCGCCGTCGGGCACGAAGCACACGCGCTGGTCCCACGGGCCGTAGCGCGGCGTGAAGTGGGTCTCGACGTCGTGCCCCGGGCCGAGCGCCGTGCGCACCATCGCGACCAGGCGCCGGCCCACGGCCGCGGGCCAGCGGCGCGAGGCCTGGAAGAACAGCATGCCGACGGCGATGTTCTTCGTGCGCGCAAGCCGGTAGGCCCAGGCGCGCGGCAGCACGCGCGCGAGCGCGCCGGCGATGCGGTCGACCGCGGGCAACGACAGCACGTAGCTCGGCGAGCGCTGCAGCATCGTCACGTGCGCCGCCGACTTCGCGAGCTCCGGCACCAGCGTCACCGCGGTCGCGCCGCTGCCGACGACGACGACGCGCCTGCCCGCGACCTCCAGGTCCTGCGGCCAGTGCTGCGGATGCACGATGCGGCCGCGGAACTCGGCGCTGCCGGCGAACTCGGGCGCGTGGCCGGCGTCGTAGCGGTAGTAGCCGCTGCAGGCGTGCAGGAAGTCGCAGCGCAGGCGCGAGCGCCGCGGGGCCGCGCCGTCGGCGGCGGCGTGCTCGATCTCCAGCGTCCAGCACGCGTCGGCCGACGACCAGTCCGCGCGCACCACGCGCTGGCCGAAGCGCACCTGGCGCTCCAGGCCGTGCTCGACGGCGGTGTCGACGATGTAGCGGCGGATGGCCTCGCCGTCGGCGAGCGATCGCGCGTCCGTCCACGGGCGGAAGGGATACCCCAGGGTGTACATGTCCGAGTCCGAGCGCACGCCCGGGTAGCGGAACAGGTCCCAGGTGCCGCCGATCGCCTGGCGCGCCTCCAGGATCGCGAACCGGCGGCCCGGGAAGTCGTGCTGCAGCCGCACCGCGGCGCCGATGCCCGACAGCCCGGCGCCGATCACGACGGAGTCGAGGTGCTCGATCGCCTCCGCCGAGGCGGTCTTCAGGAATTCGGCCGCGCGGTCCATCGAGCGCCGCGTCTCCGGCAGCTGGGGCAGCAGCTGCCAGGCGTGCGGCACGACCGGCCAGACCGTGCTCTCGGCGACCACGCCCGCGGCGCGCGCCTTCTCCGCGACGCGCAGGCCGTCGTCTCGCAGCACCTCGTCGGCGCCCACGTGCACCAGCAGCGGCGGGAAGCCGTGGAACTCGCCCAACGCGGGCGAGACGAGCGCGTGCGCGCGATCGCCGTCGACGCCGACGTAGGCATGCACCAGCTGCTCCAGCGCGGGGCCGCGGAACATCGGGTCGCGGCCGGTGTTGGCCAGCAGCGAGGCGCTGCCGCCGGTCAGGTCGGCCGAGGGCGAGAACAGCGCCGCGGCCGCGGGCATCG
>DASVLN010000398.1:0-2164 GCA_036384855.1 Burkholderiaceae bacterium
GCCGACGCGCATCCTCGAGCTGGACGCCCGCGACGGCGTGACGCGGGTGCTCGCGACGAGCGTCGCCGAGCTGCCCCCGGCCGACACGATCTCGGCGCCGCGCGCGATCTCCTATCCGAGCGCCGGCGGGCGCGTCGCGCACGCGTTCCACTATCCGCCGCGCAACGCCGGCTTCGTCGCGCCCGCGGGCGAGCGGCCGCCGCTGCTCGTGATGATCCACGGCGGTCCGACGGCCATGGCCACGAGCACGCTGCGCCTGGCCGTGCAGTTCTGGACCAGCCGCGGCTTCGCGGTGCTGGACGTCAACTACGGCGGCTCGACCGGCTTCGGGCGCGCGTACCGCGAGCGGCTGTCCGGGCAGTGGGGCGTGGTCGACGTGGAGGACTGCGTCGCGGGCGCACGCTTCCTCGCGGCGCAGGGGCTCGTCGACGCCGGGCGCCTCGCGATCCGTGGCGGCAGCGCGGGCGGCTTCACGACGCTGGCGGCGCTCGCCTTCCACGACGTCTTCAAGGCGGGCACCAGCCTGTACGGCGTCGCCGACCTGCGTGCGCTCGACGACGAGACCCACAAGTTCGAATCGCGCTACCTGGACGACCTGCTCGGCCCGTCCGCGCAGCGGGAGGCGCGCTATGCCGAGCGGTCGCCGATCCACCACGCGCACCGCATCGCGCGGCCGATGCTGTTCCTCCAGGGCCTGGACGACAAGGTCGTGCCGCCGGCCCAGTCGGAAGCCATGGTCGCGGCGCTGCGCGCGCGCGGCGTGCCGGTCGCCTACCTCGCCTTCGAGGGCGAGGGCCACGGCTTTCGCCGCAAGGAGACGGTGCAGCGGGCGCTCGAGGCCGAGCTCGCCTTCTACGCCCAGGTGTTCGGCTTCGCGCCGGCCGATGCGATCGATCCCGTGACGCTGGCCTGAGAACCTGGCGCGGCCGCCGGGTCGAGGGGGTTGCGGACAGCCGTCTTGGTGTATTACAGTAACGATACACATAGACGCCCCGCATCCCGATGAACGATCCGTCGCTGTTCACCGTCGTCGCCGGTTCGGCCGAGCCGATCTACCGCCAGCTCGTCGCCCAGGTGCGGCGCTGCGTGGCCGGCGGGCAGCTCAAGGCCGGCGACGAGCTGCCGTCGGTGCGCGAGCTCGCGCAGGCGCTGGCCGTCAACCCGATGACCATCTCCAAGGCTTTCGGCCTGCTCGAGGCCGAGGGCCTGCTCACGCGCCGCCGCGGCCTGTCCATGGTGGTCGCGGAGCAGCACGCCCGGGCCCAGCCCGCGGCCGACCGCATCGAACTCCTGCGCCCGACGCTCGAACGCGCGGCGCAGGAGGCGCGACAACTGCAGCTGCCCGCGGCCCAGGCCGTGAAGCTGTTCCAGACCATCCTCGAAGAGCAACGGGAGAACTCGCCATGAACACCCTCGCCACGCCCACCGGCGGCGCCTGCTTCTCGCTCGCGGGCATCCGCGTCGCGTTCGACGGCAAGCAGGTCCTCGCGGACCTCGACTGGGCCCTGCCGGCGGGCACCGTCGTGGGCCTGCTGGGGCGCAACGGCGCCGGCAAGACGACGCTGATCGAGACGCTGCTGGGCCTGCGCGAGCCGCAGGCGGGCCGCGCCTTCGTCTTCGGCCAGCCCGCGCTGGCGCTGGACGACGCCGCGCGCGCCCGGGTGGGCTACGTGCCGCAGCGCTCGGACCTGTTCGAGTGGATGACGGCCGATCAGCTGCTGGCGTACTTCCGCAGCTTCTACCCGCGCTGGAACACGGCCAAGGTGGACGCGCTGCTCTCGCGCTGGGACATCGCGCGCGACAAGCCGATCGGCAAGCTCTCGGGCGGCCAGCAGCAGCGGCTGTCCATCGTGCGGGCGCTCGCCCACGACCCGGAGCTGCTGATCCTGGACGAGCCGGTGGCCAGCCTCGACCCCGCGGCCCGGCGCGACTTCCTCGCCGAGGTGGTGGAGCAGGTCGTCGACCGCCGCACGACGGTGCTGTTCTCCACGCACATCCTGTCGGACCTGGAACGCGTGGCCGTGGACGTGGCCTTCCTCTGCGGCGGGCGCATCGCGCTGCACGCGCCGCTGGACGAGCTGCTCGACTCGTCGCTGCGCCTGGGCGGCGCGCCGGCGGACGTGCAGCGCTTCGTCGCGGCGCACCGCCTGGACCTGCTCACGCG
>DASVLN010000399.1:0-3419 GCA_036384855.1 Burkholderiaceae bacterium
TGCGCGCCCGCGAGCAGCGTGCGCGCCGCCGCGCGGTCGGCAGGCTGGTTGAGGCCGAGCCGGAAGCCCGCGTCGAGCAGCACCGGCAGCAGCCAGCCCGGGTCGGCCTCGCGCGCGGCCTGGATCGCCAGGCGCGGCGTGTCCGCGAGCGTCATCATCTGCCAGAGCGCGTCCTCGGCATGGTCGGCCGCGGCGCGCGAGGACGTGGCCAGGCGCACGCCGCGCGAGTCGGACAGCGTCTCGGCGGACGGGCGCCTCATGCGTAGCGCGCCTTCAGCGCTCCAGGCCGAGCCCTTCGGGCAGGCCGAGGTGCAGGTTCATCGTCTGCACCGCGGCGCCCGAGGCGCCCTTGCCGAGGTTGTCGATGCGCGCCATCAGCAGCAGCTGGTCGCCGCCGGCGAAGACGAACAGGTCGGCGCGCTGCGTGTCGTTGCAGGCCTGGACGTCGAACTGGCCCTCGGCGAGCGTCGCGGCGTCGTTCAGCGGCATCACGCGGACGAACTGCTCGTCGGCGTAGCGCTCGGCCAGCACGGCGTGCACGCGCGCCGCGTCCGTGCCCGCCGCCAGCTCGGACAAATGGAACGGGATCGTGACGGCCAGGCCCTTGTAGAAGTTGCCCACGATCGGCATGAACACCGGCCGGCGCGCGAGCTTCGAGCAGGCGGTCATCTCCGGGATGTGCTTGTGCGCCAGCCCCAGGGCGTACGGCCGCGGCGCGCTGAGCGCGGCGTCGACCTGGCGCTCGCCGTCCATCTGGCGCGCGTGCCAGGCCTGGTACTGCTCGATCATCTTCTTGCCGCCGCCGGAGTAGCCGGTCAGCGACGTCGCGGAGACCGGCGCGTCCGCGCCGACGACGCCCGCGTCCACGAGCGGCCGCATCAGCAGGATGAACGCGGTCGCGTGGCAGCCCGGGTTGGCGATGCGCTTGGCGGCGCGCAACGCCTCGCGCTGGCCCGGCGCGAGCTCGGGCAGGCCGTAGACCCACGACGGGTCGGTGCGGTGGGCGGTGCTGGCGTCGATCAGGCAGGTCCGCGGGTTCGTGACCATCCTCGCGGCGGCGCGGGCGGCGTCGTCGGGCAGGCACAGGAACGCGACGTCGGCCGCGTTGAGCAGGCGCGCGCGCTCGGCGTCGTCCTTGCGCAGCTCGGGGGCGATGCGCAGCAGCTCGATGTCGGGGCGGGCGGCGAGCATCTCGTGGATGCGCAGGCCGGTCGTGCCTTCCTGGCCGTCGACGTAGACCTTGAATCGGGTGGCGGTGGCGCTCATGGCGGCAAGCTTTCCTGCGGGCTGGCGCGCCGCCGCCGGGCTGGGCGGTCGACGCGGCAGAATCTCGGGGGACCGGCCGCTGGGGCCGGACGAATCCGCCAAGCATACGGCAATGACATTACACGACCCCTGCCGGGCCGCGCTGCCCGCGATCCACGTGCTGCAGCTGCCCGGATGGCAGAATTCGGGCGACGCGCACTGGCAGAGCCGCTGGGAGGCGCTGCACGGCGACGTGCGCGTGGAGCAGTCGGACTGGATGTGGCCGCTGCGCGGCGACTGGATGATGCGGCTCGACGAGGCGGTCCTCGCGCTCGAGGACGCCGCCTCGGCCGCCGGCTCGCAGCCGCCGGTGATCGCGCTGTCCGCGCACAGCCTGGGCTGCCAGCTCGTGGCCGCGTGGGCCGCGCACTCGCGCCACACGGCCTGCGTGCGCGCGGCCCTGATGGTGGCGCCGCCGGACACCGAGCGCGCCGACATGCCGCCCAATATCCACTCGTTCCGCCCGATCGTGCGCACGCGGCTGCCGTTCCCGGCGCGCGTCGTCGCCAGCTCGGACGACCCGTTCTGCGCGCCCGGACGCGCGCGGGCGATGGCCGCGGACTGGGGCGCCGAGTTCGTCGACGCAGGCCCTCGCGGGCACGTCAACGCCGATTCCGGGCTCGGCGACTGGCCCGAGGGCCGGACCCTGCTCGCGGCGCTGCTGGCGCGCCCATAATCCGTCCTTTCGCGCACGCGCCGCGGCGCACTGCCAACGTCGAGGGCACACACATGGTCACGAAGAAACCGAAGGGTCTGGGCATGGGCCTCGAGGCCCTGCTGGGCCCGAAGCACGACGACGTCGCGCCGTCCGCCGACGGCCCGGTGCAGCCCGCGACGCTCAAGCTCGGCCAGATGCAGGCCGGCCGCTACCAGCCGCGCACGCGCATGGACGAGGGCTCGCTCTACGAGCTGGCCGAAAGCATCCGCAGCCAGGGCATCATGCAGCCGATCCTCGTGCGGCCGATCGAGGGCGCGGGCGCGAAGGCGCAGCGCTACGAGATCATCGCCGGCGAGCGCCGCTTCCGCGCCGCGCGGCTGGCGGGACTCGAGGAGGTGCCGGTGCTCGTGCGCGAGGTGCCCGACGAGTCCGCCGCCGTGATGGCGCTGATCGAGAACATCCAGCGCGAGGACCTGAACCCGCTCGAAGAGGCGCAGGGCCTCAAGCGCCTGGTCGACGAGTTCGGCCTGACCCACGAGCAGGCCGCGCAGGCGGTGGGCCGCTCGCGCAGCGCCGCGAGCAACCTGTTGCGCCTGCTCAACCTCGCCGCGCCGGTGCAGCAGATGCTGATGGCCGGCGACATCGACATGGGCCACGCGCGCGCGCTGCTGGCGCTGGAGCCGGCGCAGCAGATCCTGAACGCCAACGAGATCGCCGCGAAGAAGCTCTCGGTGCGCGACGCGGAGAAGCTGGTCGCGCGCAGCCAGGCCTCGGCGCGCGCCGCCGCCGGCCCGGCCGGCACGAAGCCGCGCAAGGAGAAGTCCGGCGACATCGCGCGCCTCGAGGAGCAGCTGGCCGACAAGCTGGCCGCGACGGTCGAGATCCGCCTGCTGAAGAAGACGCGCCACGGCGAATCGGGCGAGGTCGCGATCTCGTTCGCCTCGCTCGACGAGCTCAACGGGCTGCTCGAGCGCCTGGGCCTCGGCGAAGAGGCGTGACTGCCCGGCCTGGTACGGCAGGGGGTATCCCGTACCGCGCCGCGGCAAGCGGCCCGGCGCCCGTCAAGGGATGTACGTCGTCACGCGGCTGGCCAGTCCCGGGCCGCCGGGCGAGAACTGCAGGGCGTCGCGCGCGTCGACGTCGTTGACGTTGAAGCCGACGCCTCCGCCGCCGCCCAGGGTCTCGGCGCCGAAGGCGGTCTCCAGGCCCTGCGTCGCGTCGCCGCGCAGCACCAGGGGCGTGGTCGAGGCGAGCGAGAGCAGCGTGAGCGACGCGCCCGTGCCGAGGTCGAGCTGGACCAGCGGCCCGGCCGAGCAGTGGCCCGCCGTCGAGCTGGACGCGGTGCACGACAGCAGCGCCACGGGCGCGGCGACGCCGTCCCAATGCGACGCCGCGGCGCGCACCAGGCCGACCGCCTGGCTGCCCGCGCTGCGCCGGCTCGTGCCGTCGCCGCTGA
>DASVLN010000400.1:0-2339 GCA_036384855.1 Burkholderiaceae bacterium
GTCGGCAAGGCGGCCCCGGCGGCCGGTCATCTCGTGAGCGACCGGGCGCTCGCCGCGATGGAGGTGACCAGGCGCGGCGCGGCCTACCGCGAGTCCCAGGTCGTGCGCTGGTCGCACTACGACAACGCGATCTTGCGCAGCGCCGGCCGGCCCGCGGGGAACTCGCGCATCTGGGGCGATGCACCGCCCGCGACGCAGGCGGCGGCGATCGACGCGCTGGTGCGCGCCTCGCGCGCGGCCGGGCTCGGCAACCACGACACCGCGCTGGTGCTGGCGATCGCGCACACGGAGTCGGGCTTCAACCCCGACGCGGCCGCGGGCACGACGTCGGCGAGCGGCCTGGGCCAGTTCGTCGACGCCACCGCCCAGCACTACGGCCTCGGCAATGCCAACCGCTGGGACGTGGACGCGCAGGCGAAGGCGCTGGTGGCGCACTTCGTCGACAATCGCAACCTCGCGCACGCCCGCCACCAGGGCGACGAGTACATCTACAAGTACCATCACGACGGCCCGAGCAAGGACTACGGCGGCCTGGCCATCTCCGAGAGGAAGGTCATGCCGCTCGCCGAGCGTTACGAAGCGCTGCTGAACGCCAGCCGTTGACCGCATGAAGACTGCCGCCCCCGCCGCCTGCCTCGTCCTCGCGATCGCCGCCCGCGCCGTCGTGGCCGCCGCCCCGGCGGCGTCGGCGGTGGATACGGCACCCCGTACCGCCGCGACCGCAGCCTGCGGCGGCGCTGAGTTCCGGGTCGAGGTCACGCACGCGAGCGCGCATCCGCTGGACAACACCTACCGCCTCTACGGCGGCCCGCATGGCATGCCCGGGCAGCTGCTGTACACGACCGACGTCGGCGGCTGGTTCCACGCCGCCTGCGTGAAGGACGGGGCGGGGCGGCCGCGGCTGCTGTTCCAGTCCTCGTGCGGCGGCTCCGGCTGCCCGGAGGATCGCTTCGGCATCGTCGACCCGTCGACCCTCGCGCTGCTGCTGCGCCCGCCGACCGGACGCCGCGGCAACATCAAGGACGCCGATCGCCTGCTGCGCATCCGCACGCCGTGGATCGCCAACGACGGCTCGGCGTTCTGCTGCGACGCGCGCTGACGAGCGCCGCGCCGCTCCCATGAGCGAGGACGCCGCCGATCTCCCGACCGGCGGCGCCAGGGACGGGCCCGGAGACAGTCGGGCCCGCGCGGATCGTCGCCTCAGCGCCCCAGGCGCAGCGAGACGTTGACGTTCACGTTGACGTCGATGTCGGCGTGGGCGATCAGGCCGCCGCCGATCCACGGCTCGAAGATCGGGCGCGGACGCTGGGGCTCGACGTCGTGGTAGCCGCCGTGGTCGGGATGCGCATGGCCGCTGCCCGAGGCGCCCACGTTGCCGCTGAACGCGCCGCGGAAGACGATGCTGACCAGGCTGTCGAGCATGCGGAACGCGTCGCGGTAGGCAGCGCCGAGCTGCTGGTTGGGCGAGCTCGCGACCGGCGCGGCGTTGGGGTTCGCGTTCGGGTTCTTGAGGATGTCCGTCGCGTTGATCCAGTTCTGGTCGACCGCGTGCTCGTTGCCCGCGGCGTCCAGGCCCACCAGGTTGTTGCCGGCGGCGCTCTCGTAGATCTCGTTGCCGTCGTCGATCGCCCAGTCCAGCGTGTTGCCCCAGCCGGCCGCCTCGTGGATCGCCAGGTCGCCCTTCATGTTCGAGTCGACGCCGGTGATCTGCACGCCGTAGCTGCCATTGGTGATGGTCACCTTGGACGACAGGTCGGCGTTCGGGTTCGCGGCGTAGGGCGTCGTCTGGATCGTCACCTTGGTGCCGTCGTCCAGGTTGAAGGTCGTGGTGCCCCAGAAGTCGAACTTGTGCTGGCCGTTCACCGACACGTGCGGATCGCCGGAGGCCTGGTAGACCGCGCCCGTGTGCTTGTTGGTGATCGTGACGGTGTTGTTGTCGTCGGCCGTGATCTTGTAGTTGTCGTTCTCGAACACCGCCTGGCCGTTCTGCATCGTCGTGCTGGCGTGGCTGGGATTGGTGATCGGCGACGACAGCAGGACGTTGCTCGACGCAGCGGCGGTACCGGCGGGGGTGGCCGTGGTGGTGATGGTCATCCTCTCTACTCCCTGAGCTGTTTGGATCGGCCTGCACCCTTTGCGGGCCGATGGGGACGTATTGAAGAGGTTCCTGCATCGATTCGTAAGCTGGGTCGGTTCCCAGCTGGGAATCGACCTAGGCGCCGGGCGCGTCGACGCGCAGCACCCAGCCCGCCTGCAGCGGCGCGCTGGCGAAGGCGGGAGCGCCCGCGGGTGCGCCGGGAAGGCGCAGGCCGATCGGCATCAGGTGCCCGTGCAGCGCC
>DASVLN010000401.1:0-1800 GCA_036384855.1 Burkholderiaceae bacterium
CGCTGGAGGCCGAGTCGTGCTGAGTTCGGGGGCACCGGCGAGGCGCGGACGCCGGCGCATGCATGCTCAGGCCGGCTCGGGGGCGCGCGCGGCCGCCGCCGTGTCCTGCTGCAGCAGGGCGGTGGCCGTCGCGGCGGGCGCGGGGCGGAAGCGCAGGAAGCCCTGGACGACGTCGCAGCCCCAGTGCTGCAGGCGATCCTCCTGCTCGATCGTCTCCACGCCCTCGGCCGTCACGGACAGGCCCAGCGCGTGCGCGAGCTCGATCACGGTGCGCACGATGGTGTCGTCCTGCTCGCTCGCGTTGAGCTGGCGGATGAACGCGCGGTCGATCTTGAGCCGGTCCAGCGGAAACCGGCGCAGGTAGGACAGGCTCGCGTAGCCGGTGCCGAAGTCGTCGATCGCCAGGTGCAGGCCCAGCGCGCGCAGCGCGTGCAGCTGCGCGATGCTCGCCTCGGCGTCGTTCATCACGCTGCCCTCGGTGATCTCGAGCTCGATCTGGCGCGGATCGACGCCCGTACGGGCCAGGGTATCGCGCACCACGCCGAGGAAGTCGGGATGGTTGAACTGGCGCGGCGAGATGTTGACCGCCACCAGCGGCCGCCCCGCGCCCGAGTCCGCCCATGCCTTGGCCTGGCGGCAGGCCTGTTCGAGCACCCAGGCGCCGATGCGCACGATCAGGCCGGTCTCCTCGGCGAGCGGGATGAACTGCGCGGGCGGGATCATGGCGTCGCCGTCGCGCCAGCGCAGCAGCGCCTCGAAGCCGCAGATGCGGCCGTCGGGCAGGCCGCGCTGGCCCTGGTAGAACAGCTCGAAGTGGCCCGCCTCCAGCGCCTTGAGCATGCGACTCTCCATGCGCAGCTTGTCGCGCTGGCTCTCGCCGAGGCGGCTGTCGTACACGAGGAAGCTGTTGCCCGGGTCGGCGTGCGCCTCGAGCTTCGCGAGCTCCGCCAGGCGCGCGACCTCCTGCGCGGTGCCGGCGTCCTTCGGGTACTCGCTCGCGCCGGCGCCGATCGAGACGATCAGATCCTGGTTGCCGATGCTGAACGGCGCCTCCATCGCGCCCGCGAGCGCCTCGAGGATCGCCTGCAGCCGCGGCGCGTCGGCGCCGAACTCGAACAGGGCGCCGAAGGTGACGCCGTCGACGCGGTAGAGCCGGCCGTCGAAGCGCGCGGCCGCCGCCTCCAGGCGCGCGGCGATCTGGCACAGCAGCGTGTCGCCCAGCTGGTGGCCGACGCTGCCGACGATCAGGCCGAACTGCTTGACCGAGATCGTGACGACGCAGAAGCGGCGGCCGCCGGCGAGCTCCAGCGCCTCGGTGTCGGCCTCCATCGCGCGGCGGTTGTACAGGCCCGTGATCTTGTCGTGCAGGCTCGCGAACGCGAGCTCCGCGTTGTTGACGGCGAGCTGCCGGTTCGAGCGCCGTGCGCCCAGCCACAGCCGGCCCGCCGCGCCGCCGCCGACGGCCATCGCGAGCGCCAGCAGCAGCATCAGCGTGCGCTCGTTGTTGCGGCGCGCGATCTCGGCGGACTGCAGCGCGTTCTCGTGCACCAGCTGCTCCATGTGGCGCTGGTGCTGCTCGAAGCTGGACTGGCGCTGCAGCGCGACGACCGTGTCGCGGCGGTCGCGGCGGCCGAGCTCGCTTTCCAGCAGCAGCGACTCGCGCAGGCGCCGCCGCGCCTCCTGGGCGTCGCCGACGCGTTCGAGCACCTCGCCGTAGCGATTGAGCTGGATCAGCAGCTCGGCGTCGCGCGCGCGGCGCTCCAGCGCGGCCAGGCCGGCGCCGGCCTCCTGCTCGCCCAG
>DASVLN010000402.1:0-1639 GCA_036384855.1 Burkholderiaceae bacterium
ATCGCCGCCGGCGCCGTCGTGATCGAGCAGCACGCCGCCGTCCGGATGGAGGACGCGCACGCCCTGGTCCTCGGGCCGCGCGATCGCGGCCAGGCCGTGGGCCAGCCCGGCCTCGGCGAGCGCGAGCAGGCCCGAGTCCTGGTGCAGGTCCAGCGTGCCGCCCTGCGCGCGTGCGTCGGGATCGGCTTCACGCTCGAAGACGGTGGCGGCGATGCCGCGCACGTGCAGCAGCCGCGCCAGCGTGAGGCCGCCGGGGCCGCCGCCGACGATGGCGATGCGAGGGAAAGCGAGAGGGATCATGGCGAGGCATGCGTCCTAGAATGATAGGAGCCTCTATAATTACATAGGCCCCTATCAAAATCAATGGACGACGTCGACGATCCCAACCCGATGCGCCTGATGGGCGCGATCCACCGCAGCTTCGTGCGCGTGGTCGACGGGCCCTTGCGCGAGCTCGGCTTCGCCGTGGGCCAGCTGGTGGTGCTGGTGACGCTGCGCCGCGCCGGCCCGCAGCCGCAGTCGCAGCTGGTGCGGGCGGCGAAGGTCGAGCAGTCCAGCATGGCGCAGCTGCTCGCGCGCATGGAGCGCGACGGCCTGGTCGAGCGCGTGCCCGACCCGCAGGATGGCCGCAGCCGACTCGTGCGCCTGACCGACGGCGCCGCGCGCCGCCTGCCGCGCGCCAAGGCGCTGATGGACGACACGAGCGAGCGCGCGCTCGCCGGCTTCAGCGAGAAGGAACGCGCGCAGCTGCTCGGCTTCCTGCGGCGGGTGCATGCCAACCTCGAGGCCGTCGAACCGCGGGAGTAGGATTCCCGCGGACTGCCGACATGGACTACCTGCTCGTGCGCGGCCTCCACGAGACCTGCGTGCTCGCCTCGGGCACCGGCTTCGCGGCGCGTTTCGCCCTCGGACTGGCGGGTCGGCCGCGGCCGCGCTCGCGGCTGACGCGCGCGCTGCCGCACGCGCTCGACACGCTGCTGCTGGCATCGGCGCTCACGCTGCTCGCGCTCGCGCACCTGAACCCCCTGGCGACGCCCTGGCTGCGCGCCAAGCTCGTCGGCCTGCTGCTCTACATCGCGTTCGGCTACGTCGCCCTGCGGCCCGACGTGCCGCGCTTGGTGCGCGCGGTCGCCGGCTTCGCGGCGCTGGAGACCTTCGCGTGGATCGTCTCCGTCGCGTTCACGAAGCAGCCGCTCGGCTTCCTCGCGGTGCTGGTGGCCGGAGGCTGAGCGGCCGCCGAGACCCTCTTCAAAGCACGCGCTGGCCCGGCACGAAATAGGCGGGCAGCGCCAGGTCCTCCAGCAGCCCTGGCCGCGTCGGCGCCCAGCCCAGCGCCGCGCGCGTGCGCGCGTTCGAGGCGGGCGCGTCCATCGCCGCGAAGACGGAGAACCAGCCGAAGTGCGCGGCGACCTCGTCGCCCGACTTCGAGACCACCGGCACGCCCAGCCCGCGCCCGATCGCGGCGGCGATGTCGCGGAACGGCACGCCCTCCTCGTCGACCGCGTGCCAGCGCGCGCCGCGCTGCGGCTTCTCGAGCGCCAGCCGGTACAGCCGCGCCGCATCCAGGCGGTGCACGCCGGGCCAGCGGTTGAGGCCCTCGCCGATGAACGCCGCCTCGCCCTTGCGGCGCGCGAGCTCG
>DASVLN010000403.1:0-2774 GCA_036384855.1 Burkholderiaceae bacterium
GCTGTCGCAGGGCGTCGGCCCGGAAGCGCTCGCCGCCGCGATCGGCCGCCCTGCCGAGGCGCTGGCGTCCACGCGCGACAGCCTGTCGGTGGACGACTACCTCGCGCTGCTCGAGGCCGGTGCCCGCCTGGCCCGCGATCCGGCCTTCGGCCTGCACGTCGGGCTGCAGGCGCGGCTGTCGACCTATCCGTTCTACGGCCTCGTCGTCTGCGCGTGCAAGACGCTGCGCGAAGCGTTCGCCCAGACGCGCCGCTACGAGGGGCTCGCGCACGACCTCGGCCGCTCGCGGCTGGAGGAGCGCGACGGCCTCGCGACCTACTTCTGGGACTGCCCCTGGCTCGCCGCGGCCACCCCGGCGCAGGCGCGCCACCTGTGCGACAGCGTGCTCGCCGGCATCCTGACCTTCGTCGCCTGGCTCGCGCACGAGCGCCTGCCGGTGCGCGAGATCGGCCTGCCGACCCCGGAGCCCGAGCCCGCGCTGCGCGCCGCCCACGAGCAGGTCTTCGGCACGCGCATCGCCTATGGGGTGCCGGTCGCGTACGGCCGCTTCGACGCCGCGCTGCTCGACCGCCCCGTGCCCAACGCCGACGCCAGCATGTTCGAGGTGCTGCGCCGCCACGCCGACGAGCTGCTCGCCGCGCGCCTGCGCGAGACGGCCGAGCCGCGGGTCGTCGTCGACGTCCGGCGCGAGGTCGCCGCCCAGCTCGCCAACGACCGCGCCCGCCTCGACGACGTCGCCGCGGCGCTCGGTCTCACCCCGCGCACCCTGCAGCGCAAGCTCGCCGACGCCGGCACCAGCTTCCAGGCGGTGCACGACGCCGCCCGCCAGGCGCTGGCCGAGGAACTGCTGCGCGACAGCCGCCTCAACCTCACCGACGTCGCCTACCTGCTCGGCTACCGCGAGCAGAGCTCCTTCAACCGTGCCTGCCGCGACTGGTTCGGCAACACGCCGGCACGCACGCGGGAACGCCTGCGGGACGCGTCCTCGCTTCGCTGAGCGGCCGGCGCCCGCCTCGCGTCAGCCGCGGCGCCCGGGTCTGTCCAGCGCCTCGCGTGCCGCCAGCGCCTTCTCGCGCGCATGGCAGGACTCGTAGTGGTCGTTGACCAGGCCCATCGCCTGCATGAAGGCGTAGACGGTGGTGGGCCCGACGAAGGTCCAGCCGCGCTTCTTCAGGTCCTTGGACATCGCGACCGCCTCCGCCGACGGCCCCGCGGCAGTGCCGGGCAACAGGCGCGGCGGGCGCGTGGACGGCTCGGGCTCGAAGCCCCAGGCGTAGGCCGCGAGGGAGCCGAACTCCTCGCGCAGCTCCAGGACGCGCCGGGCGTTGTTGATCGTCGACTCGATCTTGCCGCGATGGCGCACGATGCCGGCGTCGGCGAGCAGGCGCTCGACGTCGCGCTCGTCGAAGCGCGCGACCCGGGCGGCGTCGAAGTTGGCGAAGCCCTTGCGGAAGGCCTCGCGCTTGTTGAGGATGGTGAGCCAGCTGAGGCCGGCCTGGAAGCCTTCCAGGCAGATCTTCTCGAACAGGCGGCGCTCGTCCGTGACCGGGAAGCCCCATTCCTCGTCGTGGTAGCGGCGGTATTCGGCGCTCGCGCGACACCACTGGCAGCGCAGCACGCGGTCGTCGTCGTGGAACAGGCCCTCGGGGGCGGTGGTGGCGGTGGAGGTCGCGGAGGTCATTGGATGATTCTGCCGTCGCGCGGCCGCGGCCGTGCGCGTCGGGTCGGGGGATTTCCGGGCTGGAATGCGCCGCGCGCGCGTCAGGATCGCCCGAAACCCACGTTGCCCGCGATGGCCGTGCCGTCGCGAGATCCCCGCGATGCTGGCATGATGTCCATCGCTTCCCTAGACAACGTCGCGCCGCCATGCTCCGCAAGTCCCTGACCGTGATGTCCCTGCTCGCCGCGTTCGCCGGCGCCGCGTTCGCCGCCGAGCGGCCGTACGACGAGTCCGCGGACGCCAAGTCCGAGATCCGCACGGCGCTCAAGGAGGCCGCGGCGGCGAAGCAGCCGGTGCTGATCATCTTCGGCGCCAACTGGTGCGAGGACTGCCGCGCGCTCGACCACGCGCTCAGGACCGGCCGCAACGCCGAGCTGATCTCGCGCGACTTCCGCGTGGTGAAGGTCGACGTCGGCAACTTCGACCGCAACCTCGACGTCACCGGCGCCTACGGCAACCCGACCGCGCACGGGATCCCGTCGGCGGTGATCGTCTCGCCCGACAACCGCATCCTGTTCGCCACCCGCGCCGGCGAGCTCGCCGATGCCCGCCGCATGAGCGAGGACGGCATCCACGACTTCTTCGCCAAGGCCGCCGGCACCGTCGGCGCCGGGGCGCATTGAGCGGACCGCGTCAGTCCGCGCCCGGGCGCCAGCGCCGCAGCGCCAGCGCGTTGAGCACGACGCTGACGCTGCTGAACGCCATCGCCGCGCCGGCCACCATCGGGCTGAGCAGTCCGGCCGCGGCCAGGCCGATGCCGGCGACGTTGTAGACGAAGGCCCAGAACAGGTTCTGCCGGATCTTGGCGACGCAGCGGCGGGAGATCGCGAGCGCGTCGGCCACCAGGCGCGGGTCGTTGCGCATCAGCGTGATGCCGGCGGCGTGCTGGGCGACGTCGGTGCCGCCGGCCATCGCGATGCCCACGTCGGCCGCGGCGAGCGCCGGGGCGTCGTTCAGGCCGTCGCCGACCATCAACACCTTGGCTCCGCCGGCGGCCAGGGCCTCCAGCGTGGCGGCTTTCTCCAGCGGCGTCAGGCCCGAGCGCCAGGCGTCG
>DASVLN010000404.1:0-1623 GCA_036384855.1 Burkholderiaceae bacterium
ATCACCTCGGCGGCGACCTCGGCGTGTCGGCCGGCCGCACGCAGTCGCTCGCGCCCGGCGCTCGCGCGCGCACGTGGGCACTGCCCTACGCCTATGCCGACTTCGGGCGGCTGTTCGTGCGCGAGGACACCTTCGGCGTCCGCCTGGTGCCGGCCGGCTGGGGCGCGCTCGAACTCGTCGGCCGCCTCAGCACCGAGGGCGAGGACGACGCCGGCGCCGGCGTCGCGCGGCGGGCGAACCCGCGGCCGGTGGGTCTCGGCACCTTCCAGGAGACGCCCTGGGGCGGCGTTTTCGCGGACGCGTTCGTCGACACGGTCTCGGGCGGCACGCGGCTCGAGGTGTCGTATGCCGCGGAGCTGGGCGCCGGCGCGGCGACGTTCTATCCGCAGGCCGGCGTGTCGCGGCTGGACGCGCGCTATGCCCGCCACCTCTACGGCGTCGACGCGGCCGAGGCGCGCGCCGCGGGCACGCGCGCGTACGCGCCGGGGACATCGCTTGCACCGATGGCGGCGTTGTCGGGGGAATGGGCGCTGGCGCCGCACTGGGTGCTGGTCGGCCATGCGCAGCGCGAGTGGTTCGGGCGCGCGATCTCCGACAGCCCGCGCGTCGGCGCCCGCGCGCAGACCACGGCCTTCGTCGCGCTCGCGTACCGGTTCTGACATGGACGACGCCGTTCTCTGGGCCCTGCCCGTCTTCGCGCTGCTGATGGGCGCGGAGTTCGCGTGGGGCGTCGCGCGCGGGCGCGGCAACTACGGCTACGCCGACACGCTCGCGAGCCTCAGCCAGGGCCTGCTGAGCCAGCTGGTCGCGGCGTGCACGCAGGCGGTGCAGGTCGGGATATACGCCGTGCTGTATCCGCACGTGGCGCTCGCGCCGCACGCAGCGCTGTGGACGCGCTGGGAGGGCCTCGTCGCGGCGGTGCTGCTGTACGACTTCTGCGACTACTGGCTGCACCGCGTCTCGCACGAGAGCGCGATCTTCTGGGCCGCGCATGCGCCGCATCACCAGAGCCGGCGCTTCAACCTGTCCACCGCGCTGCGCCAGGAGAGCGCCTACCTGCTCACCGGCTGGCCGTTCTTCCTGCCGCTGGCGGTGGTCGGCGTGCCGCCCACGCTGTTCGCCCTCGCGGCGATCGTCGTGCTGTTCTACCAGTTCTGGATCCACACCGAGCACGTCGGCTCGCTGGGCGCGCTCGACCGCTGGCTGTCGACGCCGTCCAACCATCGCGTGCACCACGCGACCAACCCGCGCTACCTGGATCGCAACTACGGCGCGATCCTCGTCGTGTGGGATCGCCTGTTCGGCAGCTTCGAGCCGGAGCACGCCGACGAGCCCTGCGTCTACGGCACCGTGGTGCCGCTGGCCGGGTGGGATCCGCTGCGCGCGGTCGCCGGGCCCTACGCGGCGCTGTTCGCCAAGGCCCGGAGCACGCCGCGCTGGCGCGACCGGCTGCGCGTGCTGTTCAAGTCGCCGGCATGGATGCCGCCCGGGGTCGCTCCTGCGCCTGCAACGAGCGACGTCGTGGACCCCGCGCTGCCGCCGATGCGCGTGTGCGTGCTGGCGGGGGCGCTGTTCCTGCTCGCGGTCGGTGCGACGGCGGGACAGCTCGCGCGCGACGACGCG
>DASVLN010000405.1:0-2794 GCA_036384855.1 Burkholderiaceae bacterium
TCCCGCCTGCGTGCGCTGATGCGCGCCCTGCTGTCGCTGTGCCTCGCCTCCGCGCTCGTGTCGGTGCTGGCGGGCTGCGCGTCGCTTGCCGAGCGCGAGAAGACGCCGGGATTCGCCTTGCCGCCGGCGGCCGACGGCGAACTCGCGCGCCTCGTGCCGCCCGACCTGGCGCCCGGCGCGGGCTCGGGCTTCCGGCCGCTCGCCTTCAGCTCGTACGCGATGGACGCGCGCCTCGCGCTGATCCGCCATGCGCAGCGCAGCCTGGACATCCAGTACTACCTGCTGGCCGACGACGCGACCGGCCGCGCGTTCCTGCGCGCGGTGCGCGACGCCGCGCAGCGCGGGGTGCGCGTGCGCATCCTCGTCGACGAGCTCTACACCGCCTCCAGCGACCGCCTGCTCCAGGGCATCGCCGCCTATCCGAACGTGCAGGTGCGGCTGTTCAATCCGTTCCCCGCGGGGCGCGCGCTCACCGTCACGCGCTGGGGGCTGTCGCTGCTCGACCTCGCGCGGCTGAACCACCGCATGCACAACAAGCTGTTCATCGCCGACGGCATCTTCGCGATCGCGGGCGGCCGCAACATCGCCGACGAGTACTTCTTCCGCAGCATGCGCGGCAACTTCATCGACCTCGACATGCTCGTGGCCGGCGACGCGGTGGCCGAGCTCGCCGCCGGCTTCGACCGCTACTGGAACAGCCGCCGCGTCTACACGCTGGACGCCCTCGAGCCCGGCGCCCCGCGGGCCGACAGGCGGCGCGCGGACTTCGAGGCGCTCACCGCGGCCGTCGCCGACCTGTTCCCGCCGATGACCGACGGCAAGCGCGACTTCCTCGACTTCGGCCCCCTCAGCGCGGACATGGCGCGCCCGCCGCTGCGCCTGCTGCGCGGCCGCGTGCAGGTCGTGACGGACGATCCCGAGAAGGTCAGCGGCCAGAGCGAGTCCGGCATGGATCCGGCGACGGTGACCTCGCACGTCGTCGAGGCCATCCACGACGCGCACGACGACGTGCTGATGGTCTCGCCCTACGTCGTGCCGGGGCGGGCGGCGCTCGCGCGCATGCTGGACGTGCGCAAGCGCCAGGTCGCGGTGACCATCGTCACCAACTCGATGGCGGCCAACGACGAGCCCTTCGTCAGCGCCGCCTACGAGCGCTACCGCCACCGCCTGCTGGAGATGGGCGTGCAGCTCTACGAGGTCAGCCCGCGCATCCTGCGCAGCGACAAGGACTTCGACGACTCCTTCGGCGGAATGCTGGGCGACTCCACCGGCCGCCTGCACGCCAAGGTCGTCGTGATCGACCACGAGCGCGTCGCCGTCGGCTCGATGAACCTCGACTTCCGCTCCGCGCGCGAGAACACGGAGCTCGGCCTGATCGTCGACTCGCCCGAGCTCGCGGGCGACGTCACCGAGCTCGTCGACGAACTGCGCTCCGTCGGCACCTACCGCATGCGCCTGGGCTCCCACGACACCGTGCAGTGGGTCGACACCGAGCCCGACGGCGAGCATGTCTTCAACCTCGAGCCCGAGGTCGGCCTCTTCACGCGGCTCGAGGTGATCCTGTTCTCGCCGTTCATCGACGAGGACCTGCTGTGAGCGCGGACGCCCGCGCCGCGGCGCTCACCGCCTGAGCGGCACCGCGCTCGCCTTCAGCTGCCGCAGCACGAAGCTCGACTTGCTGTGGCGGATGCCGGGGATCTTGTACAGCTTCTCGCGCAGCAGGCGCTCGTAGTCGCGGGTGTCGCGCACGGCGATGCGGACGTAGTAGTCGTAGTCGCCGGAGACCAGGAAGGCCTCCAGCACCTCGGGGATGGCCTCGAGCGCGCGCCCGAACTCGAACAGGGCGTCCTCGGAATGGCTGTCCAGCGTGACGTGCACGATGACGGTGTCGGGCAGGCCGATCTTCTCGGCGTTCACGCGCACCGAGTAGCCGTCGATGACGCCCGATTCCTCCATGCGCTTGATGCGCGTCCAGCAGGGTGAGGCGGTCAGGCCGACCTGGGCGCTCAGCTCCTGCAGGCTCATGCGCGCGTCGCGTTGCAGGCATTCCAGGATCGCGATGTCGATGCGGTCTAGCTTCATGCCGGGATTCTGCACGATGGCGGAAGGATTTTCCGTTCTGTCACGTCAATGCGGAAGATTTGAAAGCCTTTTTCGCGCCATCGTCCGCAAACTGCGGGCATGACCGCCACCGTCCTGTCGCCCGTTCCGCCGCCGTCGCCGGGGGCCGGCCTTCGTTGCGTCGTTCCGTCCGCGGGATCGGACCCGCCCGTGCGCGCGGCGGGACCCCGCAACGGCGCGCGCGTCGTCGTGGAGACGCTGCTCGCGCTGGGCGTCGATACGGTGTTCGGGTATCCGGGCGGCGCCGTGCTGCCGCTGTACGACGCGCTGCACGGCGAGCCGAGGCTGCGCCACGTGCTCGTGCGGCACGAGCAGGCCGCGGTGCATGCGGCCCAGGGGTATGCGCGCAGCACCGGCCGGCCGGGCGTGGTGCTGGTGACCTCGGGCCCCGGCATGAGCAACACGACGACCGGCCTGCTGGACGCGCTGTGCGACTCGATCCCGGTCGTCTGCCTGAGCGGCCAGGTGGCGACCGCGGCCATCGGCACCGACGCGTTCCAGGAGTGCGACGCGCTGGGCATCTCGCGCCCCGTGACCAAGTGGAACGCCCAGGTGCGCCGGGCGGACGCGCTCGAGCCCATGCTGCGCAAGGCCTTCGCCGTGGCCTGCGGCGGGCGGCCGGGGCCGGTGCTGGTCGACCTGCCGAAGGACGTGCAGCAGCAGCCGGTCGACG
>DASVLN010000406.1:0-4918 GCA_036384855.1 Burkholderiaceae bacterium
GCCCGACGCGCGCGTCAGGCCGGATAGTCGGCCATCGCCTCGCCCAGGCGCACGGCGCGCTCCGGCGCCCAGGCCGGATTGAAGACGAGGCCCGGCTTCGGGAACAGCATCACGACCGTCGAGCCGAGCAGGAAGCGGCCCATCTCGTCGCCCTGGCGCAGGACGACGTCGCGCTCGTCGTAGCGCCACTCGCGCAGGACGCCGGGCCGCGGCGGATTGACCACGCCGTGCCACGCCACCGCCATGCTGCCGACGATGGTCGCGCCCACCAGCACGAGCACCCAGGGGCCGCGGTCGCCGTCGAACAGGCACACGACGCGCTCGTTGCGGGCGAACAGGCCCGGCACGCCGCGCGCGGTGGTCGGGTTCACCGAGAACAGCGCGCCAGGCACGTACACCATGCGGCGCAGGCGGCCGTCGCAGGGCATGTGGATGCGGTGGTAGTCCTTGGGACTCAGGTACAGGTTGGCGAAGCTGCCGTGCACGAAGGGCTCGGCGAGCGCCGCGTCGCCGCCGACCAGGGCCTGGGTCGTGAAGGCGTGGCCCTTCGCCTGGACGATCCGGTGCTCGTCGATGCGGCCGAACTGGCTGATCGCGCCGTCGACCGGGCAGACGAGGTCGGCCCGCGCCAGCGGCCGTGCGCCGGCCTTGAGCGCGCGCGTGAAGAACTCGTTGAAGGTCGCGTAGGCGGCCGGGTCGGACTCGAGCGCCTCGGCCATGTCCACGCCGTAGCGGGCGATGAAGCGCCGGATCAGCGCCGTCGTCACCCCGCCCGCGCGCGCGCCGGCGACACGGCCGGCCAGCGAAGTGAGCAGCCGCTTGGGCAGCAGGTATTGGGGGAGGACGGCGAGGCGGTCGGACATGGCTTGTTCTTCTTCGCAGGCGGCCGGCAAGCGGCGGGCCGCGGGGCCCGGCATCCGCGGCGCCCCCCGGAGGCACGCGGCGCGGCCGCGTCGTCCCGACGGGCTGCTCGCGAGGCCTTCAGTCGAGCGGTGATTGTACCGGGGCCGCCGGCGCCGCCCCCCGGCTCTCGCGACCGGGAAGATCGGTGCCGTCGATGCGAACGCCCCCATCGCGAGCGAGCACGCCGGGGAGCCGGTCGCCCCTGCGCGATCGAGCGCGTCGGGCGGCTCGACCGGCGCCGGGGCCGCTCAGCGCAGCAGTGCGTCGGCCGGGGTGTAGTCGTAGCCCAGGTCGCGCGCGACGGCCTCGAAGGTCACGCGGCCCTCGGCGACGTTCAGGCCCGCCTTCAGGTGCGCGTTGGCCTGCATCGCCGCGCGCCAGCCGTGGTCGGCGAGCGCGAGCCCGTGGGCGATCGTCGCGTTGTTCAGCGCGAAGGTGGAGGTGCGCGCCACCGCGCCGGGCATGTTGGCGACGCAGTAGTGCACGACGCCGTCGACGACGTAGGTCGGCTCGGCGTGCGTGGTCGCGTGCGAGGTCTCGAAGCAGCCGCCCTGGTCGATCGCCACGTCGACCACCACCGCGCCCTTCTTCATGCGCGAGATCATGTCGCGCGTCACCAGCTTGGGCGCGGCCGCGCCCGGGATCAGCACGCCGCCGACGACCAGGTCGGCGCGGAGCACCGATTCCTCGACGGACTGCGCGCTCGAGTACAGCGTCGTGATGCGGTTGCCGAACACGAGGTCCAGCTGGCGCAGGCGGTCGACGTTCTTGTCCAGCACGGTCACGCGCGCGCCCACGCCGACCGCGACCTGCAGCGCGTGCGTGCCGACCACGCCCGCGCCGAGGATGGTCACGTCGGCCGGCGCCACGCCGGGCACGCCGCCCAGCAGCACGCCCATGCCGCCCTTGCTCTTCTCGAGGTGCGCCGCGCCGGCCTGGATGGCCATGCGCCCCGCGACCTCGCTCATCGGCGCGAGCAGCGGCAGGCCGCCGTTCGGCCCGGTGATCGTCTCGTAGGCCACGCACACCGCACCCGACTTCACGAGCGCCGCCGTCTGCTCGGGATCCGGGGCGAGGTGGAGGTAGGTGTAGAGCAGCTGGCCGGGGCGCAGCATCGCGCACTCCTGCGCCTGCGGCTCCTTGACCTTGACGATCATGTCCGCCTGCGCGAACACCGCCGCGGCATCGGGGGCGATCGTCGCGCCGGCGGCCGCGTACTGCGCGTCGTCCAGCCCGATCGCCGCGCCGGCGCCGGCCTGCACCAGCACCGCGTGGCCGTGGGCGACGAATTCCCGCACGCTCGCCGGCGTCAGGCCGACGCGGTACTCGTGGTTCTTGATCTCCTTCGGAACGCCGATCTTCATGGGATGTCTCCGTGATGTGGGTCGTCGCCGCGGCCCTCATTGCGGCCCGCGTGCGTGGTTCCATCGTAGGCAGCGGCCGTGCGGCGGTGAAGGTGCATCGCAATTACTGCGATTACAGTAGCGGCACTTATGAACCTGCTCGATCCGGCCGCCCTCGAATGCCTGGCCGCGCTCGCCGAGGCGGGCAGCTTCGAGCGCGCGGCGCAGCTGCTGTCGATCACGCAGTCGGCGGTCTCGCAGCGGCTGCGGGCACTGGAGACGCAGGTGGGGCAGCTGCTGGTCGTGCGATCGCGGCCGCTGCGCATGACCGAGGCCGGCAAGGTGCTGCTGCGCTACGCCCGCCAGCTGCAGGCGCTGCGCGCGGACGCGGCGCGCGAGCTCGGCGCCAGCCAGTCCCGCGAGGAGCGCCTGCCCATCGCCGTCAACGCCGACAGCCTCGCGACCTGGGTGCTGGGCGCGCTCGACGCGCTCGTGCATGCCGGCCAGCGCGAGGGCTACGGCCTCGAGCTCGTCGTCGACGACCAGGACTTCACGCACGACCGCCTGCGCGAGGGCGAGGTGCTCGGCTGCGTGAGCACCGTCTCGATGGCGCTGCGGGGCTGCAGCTGCCAGGCGCTCGGGCGCATGCGCTACATCGCCGTCGCGAGCCCGGCGTTCGTCGCGCAGGCGATGCCCGAGGGCCTGAACGAGGCGAACTTCGCGAAGCTGCCCTTCATCGTCTTCAACCGCAAGGACGACATGCAGGCCCAGTGGGTCGCGCGCGCGATGGGCGTGCGCGAGCCGCGGCTCAAGGAGCGCTTCGTCCCCTCCAGCGAGGCCGGCGCGCGCGCCGCGGTGATGGGCTGGGGCGTCGCGGTGATCCCGGAGCTGCTCGCCCGCCCGCACCTCGACGCGGGCGCGCTGGTCGCGATCCGTGCGGACGTGGCGATCGACGTCGCGCTGTACTGGCACCAGTGGAAGCTGGGCGGCGCCGATGCCGCCGCGGACGCCGGCCGCCCGCCCGCGCGGCCCGGGCTGATGGAGCAGATCGGGCAGGCGCTCATCGCCGGCGCGCGCGCTTCGCTCGGCGCCGTGTGAGCGCCGGCCCGATACTCTCGCCCCATGCTGATCCTCGAGACTCCCCGCCTGCGCCTGCGCTGGTTCACCGCCGCCGACGCCGACTTCATCCGCCGGCTCCTCAACGATCCGGGCTGGATCGCCAACATCGGCCAGCGCAACGTGCGCACGCACCGGCAGGCGCAGGCCTGGATCGCGTCGCGCCTGACCGCGGTCTACGGGCGGCTCGGCTTCGGCTTCTGGGCCGTCGAGCGCAAGGAGGACGGCGCGCTCGCCGGCATGTGCGGGCTGATCAAGCGCGACTCGCTGCCCGTGGTCGACGTCGGCTATGCGCTGATGCCGGCGTTCCGCGGCCAGGGCTACGCGCGCGAGGCGGCCGCCGCGTGCCTGCGCTACGCGCGCGAGGTGCTGGGGCTGGCCGAGGTGTGGGCCATCGCGTCGCCGGGCAATGAGGCCTCGGCCGCGGTGCTGCGCGGCATCGGCCTGAGCGACGCCGGCGTCGAGCGCCTGCCGGGCGAGAGCCGCGACTCCCGCGTCTTCAAGGCGCCGCCTGCCGACCTCGGCGACGACCGCGCGCAGCTCGACGGCCTCACCCGCCGCTTCCTCGCGGCGTTCACGAACCGCGGCGGCGCGATCCCGACGCTGGCGGCGCTGCCGCACCTGTTCCTCGCCGACGCCACGATCCGCAGCGCGGACGCCCAGGGCACGCTCACGTCCACGGGCGTGCACGGCTTCATCGCCCCGCGCGCCGAGCTGCTGCTGCGCGGACGGCTGGAGGATTTCGAGGAGCACGAGACCGGCGGCCGCACCGAGATCGCCGGCGCGCTCGCCCAACGCCGCCTGCGCTACGCCAAGCGCGGCACGCTGGACGGCGCGCCGTTCGAGGGCGCGGGCACGAAGATGCTGCAGTTCGCGCGCACCGCGCTGGGCTGGAAGATCGCGGCGCTGCAGTGGACGGACGACCCGGCCTGAGCCGCCCGTCGCCCGGGATAATCGCGGGATGATCAAGCTCATCGTCGGCCTGGGCAACCCGGGCCCGGAATACGAGGACACGCGCCACAACGCCGGCTTCTGGTGGGTCGAGCAGGCCGTCCGGCAACTGGGCGGGCATCTCGCCCACGATCCGAAGTACCACGGCTTCGTCGCGCGCGTGAACCGGCCCGCGGGACCGGTCTGGCTGCAACAGCCGCTGACCTACATGAACCTCTCGGGCAAGGCGGTGGCGCCGCTCGCGCGCTTCTTCAAGATCCTGCCCGACGAGATCCTCGTCGTGCACGACGAGCTCGACATCCTGCCCGGGCAGATGAAGCTCAAGAAGGGCGGCGGCGCCGGCGGCCACAACGGCATCAAGGACATCCAGGCCCAGCTCGGCACGCCGGATTTCTGGCGCCTGCGCCTGGGCATCGGCCATCCGGGCCACAAGGGCGAGGTCGCCGCGTACGTGCTGCGCAAGCCGCCCGCGTCGGAACGGCTGTTAATCGACGGAAATGTCGACGAGAGCCTGAAATGCCTCGATCTGCTCCTGGCGGGCGAGATGGACAAGGCGATGATGAAGATCCACGCCAAGCCGCAGCGCCCGAAGCCGCCGCGCCCCG
>DASVLN010000407.1:0-1943 GCA_036384855.1 Burkholderiaceae bacterium
GCGCGGACGAGGCGATCGACGAGACGCAGTTCAGCCGCTTCTGAGCCCCCGGCGCGGCGCCCGACCGGGCGCGCGCCGCGATCCATCCAACGACGACATCCCGACCGGAGAGCATGCCCGTGAACTGGTTCAACCGCCTCAAGCTCGCCCACAAGCTGCTGATCACCTTCCTCGCCTGCGCCGCGCTCACCGCGGCGGTGGGCGTGCTCGGCTTCCTGCGGGCGTCCGACCTGGGCCGCACCCTGGAAGGCACCTACGAGAACGGCGTCGTGCCGCTGCAGCTGGTCGGCGAGGCGGGTGCCAACCTGCAGGCGCACGCGCGCAACTACGTGCGCCTGCCCGGGCTGAAGGACGCCAAGGACGTGCAGGACGACGTCGACCGCGCCAAGGGCCGCCTCGACAAGTTCCGCAAGGCCGTCGATGCCTACCGAAAGACCGACCTCGCCCCGCGCGAGCAGGAGCTGGTCAAGCAGCTCGACGACCTGATGCCGCGCTACCTCGCCACCTGCGACCGCATCGCCGAGAGCGTCTCCGCCGGCCGCACGGCCGACGCGGTCGCGCTGGGCAACGGGGAGCTGCGCAAGGAGACGGACGACATCGAGGCGCTGCTGGACGGCCTGGCCGACGAGCTGCGCACGCAGGCCAAGGCGGCCGACGACGAGGCCGCCCGCGCGGTCGCCAGCACGCGCGACATGCTGATGGGCGGCGTCGCGGTGGCAGTCGTGTTCGCGATCGCGATCTGCCTCGTCGTCACGCGCGCCGTGATGCGCCAGCTGGGCGGCGACCCGGCCTACGCCGCGGGCCTGCTGCGGCGCGTGGCCGACGGCGACCTGTCCGCGCAGATCGAGCTGCGCGCGGGCGACGACTCGAGCCTGCTGTTCGCGCTGCGCCAGACGGTCGCCCGCCTGGCGCAGGTCATCGAGGGCCAGAACCGCCTCGTGGCGGCGGCCAACCGCGGCCAGTTCGACGCGCGCGTCGAGCTCGCCAGCCTGCAGGGCTTCCAGAAGGAGATGGGCGAGGGCCTGAACACGCTGGTCGAGACCACCGGCGGCAGCATCCGCGACGTCGTGGACGTGATGCTCGCGCTGTCGGAGGGCGACCTCACCCGAACCATCGACCGCGACTACCAGGGCGCGTTCGGCGAGATGAAGCAGTACGTCAACCAGACGGTGGCCAAGCTCTCGCAGGTGGTCGCCGAGGTCAACGGCAGCGCCGAGGCGCTGGCGGGTGCGTCCGAGGAGGTCAGCGCGACGGCGCAGTCGCTGTCGCAGGCCGCCAGCGAGCAGGCCGCCGGCGTCGAGGAGACCAGCGCCTCGATCGAGCAGATGACGGCGTCGATCTCGCAGAACACGGAGAACGCCAAGGTCACCGACGGCATGGCTGCCAAGGCCTCGGCCGAGGCGAGCGAAGGCGGCGAGGCCGTCAAGGCGACCGTCGTCGCCATGAAGCAGATCGCGCAGAAGATCGGCATCATCGACGACATCGCCTACCAGACCAACCTGCTCGCGCTCAACGCCGCCATCGAGGCTGCGCGCGCGGGCGAGCATGGCAAGGGCTTCGCCGTCGTCGCCGCCGAGGTGCGCAAGCTCGCCGAGCGCAGCCAGGTCGCCGCCGAGGAGATCGCCAACGTCGCGGGCTCGAGCGTCGAGCTCGCCGAGAAGGCCGGCCGCCTGCTGGAGACCATCGTCCCCAACATCCGCAAGACCTCCGACCTCGTGCAGGAGATCGCCGCGGCGTCCGAGGAGCAGACCTCGGGCGTTAGCCAGATCAACGTCGCGATGACCCAGTTGAGCCAGACGACGCAGCAGAACGCGTCCAGCTCGGAGGAGCTCGCCGCGACCGCCGAGGAGATGAGCTCGCAGGCGGAGCAGTTGCAACAGGCGATGGCGTTCTTCCGCGTCGCCTCCGCCGACGCGCCGGCGCCGCGGGCCGTGGCGCGCTCG
>DASVLN010000408.1:0-5626 GCA_036384855.1 Burkholderiaceae bacterium
GCAGCGCCGCGACGCGGGCCGACTACCTCGGCCACGTGGACGCGCTGCGCCACCGCGCGCGCGGCCCGGAGCGCCTGGGCTGCGCCAACGTCGCCCACGCGTTCGCGGCGCTGCCGGCCAACGACAAGCTGCGCGTGGTCGCGGAGCGCGCACCCCACATCGGCGTTGTCACGGCCTACAACGACATGCTGTCGGCCCACCAGCCCTACGAGCACTACCCCGACCTCATCCGCGCCACCGCCCGCGCGCTCGGCGCGACGGCGCAGGTCGCCGGCGGCGTGCCGGCCATGTGCGACGGCGTGACGCAGGGCGCGCCCGGCATGGAGCTGTCGCTGTTCTCGCGCGACACCATCGCGATGGGCACGGCGATCGCGCTGTCGCACGACGTGTTCGACGCCGTGCTGATGCTGGGCATCTGCGACAAGATCGTGCCCGGCCTGCTGATCGGCGCGCTGCAGTTCGGCCACCTGCCGTGCGTGTTCGTGCCCGCGGGGCCGATGTCCAGCGGCCTGTCGAACAACGAGAAGGCCAAGGTGCGCGAGAAGGCCGCGCAGGGCCTGGTCGGGCGGCCGGAGCTGCTCGAGGCCGAGAGCCAGGCCTACCACGGCCCCGGCACCTGCACCTTCTACGGCACGGCCAACTCCAACCAGATGCTGCTCGAGGCGATGGGGCTGCACGTGCCGGGCGCCGCGTTCGTCCATCCGCACGACGACCTGCGCACCGCGCTCACGAAGGAAGCCGTCGCGACGGTGCTGTCGATGGTGCGCGGCAAGCGCGACCTGCCGATCGCCGAGATCGTCGACGAGCGCTGCATCGTCAACGCGATGATCGCGCTGCTGGCGACCGGCGGCTCGACCAACCACCTGATCCACTGGGTCGCCGTCGCGCGCGCGGCGGGCATCCTGATCGACTGGTCGGACTTCGCGGAGCTGTCCACCGTGATCCCGCTGCTCGCCCGCGTCTACCCGAACGGCAGCGCCGACGTGAACCAGTTCCAGGCCGCGGGCGGCCCGGGCTTCGTGCTTCGCGAGCTGCGCGACGCCGGGCTGCTGCATCCGGACGTGAACACCGTCAGCGAGGGCGGCGGCGCGGCCTACGCGGACGTGCCGGAGATGGTCGACGGCCGTCTCGGCTGGAAGGTGCTGCCGCGCGCGCCCATCGACGCGGGCGTCGTGCGCACCGCGGCCGAGCCGTTCAGCGCCACCGGCGGCCTGAAGCTGCTCGAGGGCAACCTCGGCCGCTCGGTCATCAAGGTCTCGGCGGTGCCGGAGGATCGCCACGTCGTCACCGCGCCGGCCAGGGTCTTCGATTCGCAGGAGGACCTGCTGCACGCCTTCCAGCGCGGCGAGCTCGAGCAGGACTTCGTCGCGGTCGTGCGCTGGCAGGGGCCGCGCGCCAACGGCATGCCCGAGCTGCACAAGCTCACGCCGCCGCTGGCGGTGCTGCAGGGACGGGGCTTCAAGGTCGCGCTCGTCACCGATGGCCGCATGAGCGGCGCGTCGGGCAAGGTGCCGGCGGCGATCCACGTCAGCCCGGAGGCGCTTGGCGGCGGCCCGCTCGCGCGCGTGCGCGACGGCGATCCGATCCGGCTGGACGCCATCGCCGGCACCCTGCAGGTGCTGGTGCCCGCGGCCGACTGGGACGCCCGCGTGCCCGCCGAACGGCCGCAGGCACTCGCCGATTCCCACGGCGCCGGCTTCGGCCGCACGCTTTTCGCCGGCATGCGCCGCAACGTCACCACCGCCGAGGAAGGCGCCTGCACCTGGCTCTGAAGGGCCGCTGCCGCAGCGCCCGACCCGCAACACGAAGGACACCATGAACCCGCTCGACCTCGCCAGCCACGGCCCCGTCATCCCCGTCATCGTCGTCGACCGCCTCGCGGACGCCGTGCCCATGGCGCGTGCGCTCGTCGCCGGCGGCGTGCGCGTGCTGGAGGTGACGCTGCGCACCGAGGCCGGCCTGCCGGCGATCCAGGCCATCGCGCGCGAGGTGCCGGAGGCCATCGTCGGCGCCGGCACCGTGCGCAACGCGGCCGACGCCCGTGCCGCCCGCGACGCCGGCGCGCGCTTCATCGTCAGCCCGGGCTACACGCCGGCGGTCGGCGCGGCCTGCCGCGAGCTGGGCGTCGCGCTGCTGCCGGGCGTGTCCACCGGCAGCGAGATCATGATGGCCGCCGACGACGGCTACACCTTCCTCAAGCTGTTCCCGGCCACCGCGGTCGGCGGCATCCCGCTGCTGAAGGCGTTCGCCGGGCCGTTCGGCGACATCGCGTTCTGCCCGACCGGCGGCATCACCGTCGAGACCGCGCCGCAGTTCCTCGCGCTGCCCAACGTGAAGGTCGTCGGGGGATCGTGGCTCACGCCGGCCGAGGCGCTGAAGGCGGGTGACTGGGATCGCGTCACGGCGCTCGCGAAGGCGGCGTCCGCGCTGCGCGGCTGACCGTCCCGCCCCGGAGCGCAATTTTCTCCAAGCGGCCGCGGCGCCGCGCACGCTATGGTCGCCTGCTTCGAGGAGAACGCATGGCTTCCATCCGCAAGGAATTCGAGATCGACGTGCCCGTCGAGGTCGCCTGGGCCGCCTTCCGTGACGTCGGTGCCGTGCACGAGCGCCTCGCGCGCGGCTTCGTCGTCGACTGCCGCCTCGACGGTCCGGATCGCGTCGTCACGTTCGCGAACGGCTTCGTCGCGCGCGAGATGATCGTCGACCTCGACGACCGCCGCCGCCGGCTCGCCTACTCGGCGCGCAGCGAGCGCCTGGCCCACCACCACGCCAGCTTCGAGCTGGCCGACGCCGGCAGCGGCCGCACGCGCGTGCGGTGGATCGCCGACCTGCTGCCCGACGCCGCGGCGGCCGTCGTCGGTGCGATGATGGAGGACGGCAGCGCGGCGATCCGACGGACGCTCGCGGCTGTCGGCTGTCGGCTGTCGGCTGTCGGCTGACCGGCGGGAGGTGACGCATGCGATCGAGGACTCTGTTCCGGGGCCGCGGCATCGCGGTGTCCGAGTTCGTCTGCGATGCCGGCCCGCAGGATCGTCCATTCACCGAGATGCACGCCGCGTACAGCGTCGCGTTCGTGCGCGCCGGCAGCTTCGGCTGCCGTACCGACGCTGCGTACCGCGAGCTGGTGCCGGGCGCGGCGCTCGCGGGCCGGCCGGGGGCGGAGTATCGCTGCACGCACGAGCACCACGCCCGCGGCGACGAGTGCCTGTGCGTCGAGCTGTCGCCCGAGCTCGTCGACGCGGTCTGCGGCCTCGACCGCTGGCGTGCGGGCGCGTTGCCGCCGCTGCCGGAGCTGGTCGTGCGCGGCGGGCTGCTGCAGGCTGCCGCGGACGGCCGCAGCGACATCGCGATCGAGGAGGCCGCGCTGCTGTTCGCGCAGGCTTACGCGCGCGCCGGCGAGGCGCAGGCGCGGCCGGCCTGCGTCGACCGCCACGCCCGTCGCCGCGCGGTCGAGGTGGCGCACTGGATCGACGACCACGCCGGCGAGGCGGTCTCGCTCGAGGACGCCGC
The DNA here is from genome assembly GCA_036384855.1 of Burkholderiaceae bacterium. Classification (GTDB taxonomy): domain Bacteria; phylum Pseudomonadota; class Gammaproteobacteria; order Burkholderiales; family Burkholderiaceae_C; genus Scleromatobacter. The sequence continues at coordinate 3,511 of DASVLN010000408.1, forward strand.
CGGCCGCGCGGGCCTGAGCGCGTTCCACTTCCTGCGCGTGTTCTCGGCCACGCTCGGCGTCACGCCGCACCAGCACCTGCTGCGTGCCCGGCTGCGGCGCGCCGCGCGCCTGCTGGCCGAGGAGGATCGCCCGATCACCGACGTGGCGCTGGAGTGCGGCTTCGCCGACCTGTCCAACTTCGTGCGCACCTTCCGCCGCGCCGCCGGCCTGCCGCCCGCGGCGTTCCGGCGCGCGAGCCGCGGCGAGCGCAGGATTGTCCAAGACGCGCTCGGTCGCGCTGCCTAGAGTCCTGCACCAGGACGACGCCCGACCCGCGGGCCGTCGACGAGCCACCGCCCGCGCCCACCGCGGGCCTGCCTGGAAAGGAATGGAGATGATGTTCGATCATGTCGGCCTGCGCGTCACGGATCTCGAGGCGAGCGCACGCCTGTACGCGGCCTGCCTCGCGCCGCTCGGCTTCGTGCCCGGCTCCGCCGGCGAGGACTACGCCGGCTTCGGGCCGCCGCAGGCCAGCGCCCTCTGGCTGCATCGCGATGCGTCGGCCCGCAAGGGCGCGCACGTCGCGTTCGCGGCGCCGGACCGCGCGGCCGTCGACCGCTTCCATGCCGAAGGGTTGAAGGCGGGCGCCCGGGACAACGGCGCGCCCGGACTGCGGCCCGACTACTCACCGACCTACTACGCGGCGTTTCTGCTCGACCTCGACGGCAACAACATCGAGGCGGTCTGCACGCGCTGATCAGCCGCCGGCGCGCCGCTGCGCCTCGCGCATGTCCGCGGCGACGCGCGCGGCTTGCGGCTGGATGCCCGATGCCGCATCCGCCTCGAGTCCGCGCACCACGCCCGCCTGGTCGTCGGCGGAGCGGTTCTGGCTCAGCTTGCGCTTTCCCTCCAGGCGCGTGACCTCGATCTCGATGCCCACGATCGCGCGCAAGGTGGCGGCCAGGTAGTCCTCGGGCGCGTCGGAGACGTGCCAGGGCACGGGGCGGCCGCCTTCGTGGCGGTCGGTCAGGCGCTCGAGGAAGGCGCGCAGCCAGGCCGGGTCGTCGATCGCACGCAGCCTGCCGTGGGCCTGCACGAGGGAGTAGTTCCAGGTGGGCACCATCTTGCCGTGCTGGAACTTGCTCGGGTACCAGTTCGGCGAGACGTAGGCCTGCGCGCCGTGGAAGACCGCGAGCACCGCCTGGCCGTCGGCCTCGCGCCAGAGCGGGTTGGCACGCGCCACGTGGCCCGCGAGGCGCCAGCCCGTGTCCGTGCGCTCGGCCATCAGCGGGATCACGTCGGCCGCGAGCTCAGGCCCACCTCGCACCAGGGTCGCCAGCGGGGCCGCGTGCATCAGCGCTGCGAGCTGCTCGGGATCCTGTTCGACGAAAGAGGCGGGCTGGTACATGGTCGGGTATCCGCGGAAGAAGCTGCCTCAGACGGGCACGGTGTAGTTCAGGGCGAGCCGGCCGCCGTCGACGTAGACGACCTCCCCGGTGACGTAGCTCGACGCATCGCTCAGCAGCCAGCAGACGACGTCGGCGACTTCCTCGGGCTCGCCCAGGCGCTTCATCGGCGTGCGGCCCAGGATGCGCTGGCGCGCCGCGTCGCTCGTGAGCACGGAGTTGCGCGCCAGCTCGGTGGAGATCGTGCCCGGCGCGACCGCGTTCACGCGCACGCCGTGGTCGATCAGGCCGAGCGCCATCGCGCGCGTGAGCTGGTTGATGGCGCCCTTGCTCGCGTTGTAGCTCGCGATGGTGGGAATCGCCATCAGGCCGTTGACCGAGGACATGTTGACGATCGCGCCACGCCGTTGCGCCGCCATCTGGCGCGCGACCGCCTGGCCGACGAGGAACGAGCCCTTGAGGTTGACGTCGATCACGGCGTCCCAGTCGGCTTCGGTGATGTCGAGGAAATCGGCGGCGCGGAAGATGCCCGCGTTGTTGACGAGGCCGTCGACGGCGCCGAATTCGCGCACGGCGGCGGCCAGCGCGGCATCGACCTCGGCCTTGGACGCGACGTTGCAATGCGCGTAGATCGCGCCGTGGCCGGCGGCGCGCAGCTCGTCGGCGAGCGCCTGGCCGGCGGCGTCCGCGACGTCCCACAGCGCGACCCGCGCGCCGTCGCGCGCGAGGC
>DASVLN010000409.1:0-16978 GCA_036384855.1 Burkholderiaceae bacterium
GCGGCCGGCGAGGGTCGCGTAGGCGAGCGGCACGGCGGTCGCGAGCGCCAGCGCCGCCCCCGCGCGCTCGCGGCCGCGCGGAGCGAGCGCCGCGCCCGCGATCCCGGCGCTCGCCACGCGCGCCAGCAGTCCGAGCGCGACGGTGCGGTCGGGCGCCGTCCTCATCTTGTCGCCGACCAGCTCGCCTACGCCCATGGCCAGCGCGCCGTAGCGCGCGACCGGATGATCGAGCACGGCCAGCCGGCCGGGCGTCCGGCGGCCTGCGAGCCGGGCCGCCGCGATCGCGGCCATGGGGGTCATCGAACGCGCGCTCGCGACGGCGCCGACGAGGGCGGAGGACAGCAGGCCGAGCTTGTTCATCGGAGAAACCTGTTCGTGTGGAGGACGGAGGAGTCCGCCCTGCGAGCAAGCGCCGCTCCCGCGCACGACGGTCGCGCGCTCAGGCACCCTCGCGCAGGACCCGTGCGGCCGCGACCATGTTGGCCAGCGCGGGGATCACCTCGCCCCACTGGCGCGTCTTCAGCCCGCAGTCGGGATTGACCCACAGGCGCTGCGCGGGGATGCGCTCGGCGGCCTTCCTCATCAGCTGCACGATGTGGTCGCGGCTCGGGATGTTGGGCGAGTGGATGTCGTAGACCCCGGGGCCGATCTCGTTGGGATAGCGGAAGTCGTCGAACGCGTCGAGCAGCGCCATGTCCGAGCGCGCGGTCTCGATGGTGATGACGTCCGCGTCCATGTCGACGATCGACGCGATGATGTCGTTGAACTCCGCGTAGCACATGTGGGTGTGGATCTGCGTCTCGTCGGCCACGCCGTTGGCGGCGATGCGAAACGACTCGACGGCCCAGTCGAGATAGCGCCGCCACTGCGACCGGCGCAGCGGCAGGCCCTCGCGCAGCGCGGCCTCGTCGATCTGGATCACGCGCACGCCGGCCCTCTCGAGGTCCAGCACCTCCGCGCGGATCGCGAGCGCGAGCTGGCGGCACGTCGCGGAGCGCGGCTGGTCGTCGCGCACGAACGACCAGTTCAGGATCGTCACCGGACCGGTCAGCATGCCCTTCATCGGCTTGGGCGTCAGCGACTGCGCGTACCGGATCCACTCGACCGTCATCGCCCGCGGGCGCGAGATGTCGCCGAAGAGGATCGGCGGCTTCACGCAGCGCGAGCCGTAGGACTGCACCCAGCCGGACTCGCTGAACGCGAAGCCCCCGAGTTGCTCGCCGAAGTATTCGACCATGTCGTTGCGCTCTGCCTCGCCGTGCACCAGCACGTCCAGGCCCAGCGCCTCCTGCTCCCTCACGCTGCGCGCGATCTCGGCCTGCATCGCGGCCCGGTAGCCGGCCTCGTCGAGGCGGCCGGCCTTGAACTCGCCGCGCGCGCGGCGGATGTCCGGGGTCTGCGGGAACGAGCCGATCGTCGTCGTCGGATACGGCGGCAGCTTCAGCAGCGCCGCCTGCCGGGGCGCGCGTTGGGCGTAGGCGCTGCGGCGGCGTCCGAGGTCGGCATCCAGCGCCTCGACCGCGGCCTGGACGGCCGGATCCTTGACGCGCGGCGAGCGGCGGCGGGCGTCGATCGCGGCGCGGTTGGCGGCCAGCGCCTCCGCGACCGATGCGCGGCCGTCGCGCAGGGCGCCGGCCAGCACCTGCAGCTCCTCGAGCTTCTGCAGCGCGAAGGCGAGCCACGACTTCACGTCGGCGTCCAGCGCCTGCTCCTGCGCCAGGTCGACCGGCACGTGCAGCAGCGAGCACGACGGCGCGATCCACAGGCGCTCGCCCAAGCGCCCGGCGAGCGGCTCGAGCCAGTCCAGCGTCGCCGCCAGGTCGGTCTTCCAGACGTTGCGGCCATTGATCACGCCCAGCGACAGCACCTTCATCGGCGACAGCAGGTTCACGAGCGGCTGGACGTCCTCGCGCCCGTTGACGGCATCGACGTGCAGGCCGGCCACCGGCAGGTTCGCGGCGAGGTGCTTGTTGTCCTCCAGCGCGCCGAAGTAGGTCGCCAGCAGCAGCTTCACGCGCGCGGCCTTGAGGTCGTGGTACGCCGTGTTGAAGGCGTGCAGCCAGTCCGGCGCGAGCTCGGTGACGAGGATGGGCTCGTCGACCTGCACCCACTCGACGCCCTGCCGCGCCAGCTCGTCCAGCAGCTGCGCGTAGACCGGCACGAGGCGCGGCAGCAGCGCGAGGCGGTCGCAGCCGTCCTTGGCCTTTCCGAGCGCCAGGTAGGTCACCGGCCCGACGATCACCGGCTTGGCCCGGACGCCCTGCGCGCGCGCCTCGGCGAGTTGCTCCAGCAGGCGCGAGGCGTCGAGCGCGAAGCGCGTGTCGGCCGTGAACTCGGGGACGATGTAGTGGTAGTTCGTGTCGAACCACTTCGTCATCTCGCCGGCCGCGACGCCGCCGCCGCAGCAGGCGGCGTGATCCGACGTCGGCGCCGTGCGCCCGCGCGCGACGCGGAAGGCGTTGTCGAGGGCGTCGCCCTGGAAGCCACGCACGCGTTCCGGCAGGTTGCCGAGCGTGAAGCTCATGTCGAGCATCTGGTCGTAGAACGAGAAGTCGCCGACCGGGGCGAGGTCCAGCCCGGACTGCTGGCTCCAGTGACGTGCGCGCAGCCGGGCGCCGAGGGCCTTCAGCGCGTCGAGCGAGGACTCGCCCTTCCAGTAGGACTCCAGGCCGAACTTGAGTTCGCGCCGGGCGCCGATGCGGGGAAAGCCGAGGTTGTGGGTCGTGGTCATGGATCGATCGTTGGCAAGTGGTCGCGCCGATGATCGGACCCGGTGACCATGAAGTAAAATGGTCATTCCTCACGTATCGATTCAATTCATTCATGCGTTCCCATGCTCGAGCGTAGCCACCTCGCGATCATCCGGGAGGTCGACCGGCAGGGCTCGCTGACCGCGGCGGCCGAGGTGCTGCACCTGTCGCAGTCGGCGCTGAGCCACTCGATGCGCAAGCTCGAGGAGCAGCTGGGCACGCCGGTCTGGCTGCGCGAGGGCCGCAGCCTGCGGCCGACGCAGGCGGGCCAGTACCTGCTGGCCGTCGCCGAGCGCGTGCTGCCGCAGCTGGTGCTGGCCGAGACGCGCATCCGCCAGTTCGCCCAGGGCGAGCGCGGCAGCCTGCGCATCGGCATGGAGTGCCACCCTTGCTACCAGTGGCTGCTGAAGGTGGTCTCGCCCTACCTCGCGCGCTGGCCCGACGTCGACGTGGACGTGAAGCAGAAGTTCCAGTTCGGCGGCATCGGCGCGCTGTTCGGCTTCGAGATCGACCTGCTCGTCACGCCCGACCCGCTGCACAAGCCGGGCCTGCGCTTCGTGCCCGTCTTCGACTACGAGCAGGTGCTGGTCGTCGCGCGCGGCCACCCGCTCGCGGGCGCCGCCTGGGTGAAGCCGGCGCAGCTCGCGCGCGAGGTGCTCATCACCTATCCCGTGCCGATCGAGCGCCTGGACATCTACAACCAGTTCCTCATGCCGGCGGGCATCGCGCCGCGACGCCACAAGGCCATCGAGACGACGGACATCATGCTGCAGATGGTCGCCAGCGGCCGCGGCGTCGCGGCGCTGCCGCGCTGGCTGGTCGACGAGTACGCCGCGAAGATGGACGTGGTGCCGGTGCGCCTGGGCCGGCACGGCATCGCCAAGCAGATCTTCCTCGGCGCGCGCGAGGCCGACTTCGAGATCGACTACCTCGCGTCCTTCGTGGAGCTCGCGAGCGGGCCGGGCGCGCGCGGCGAGTGAGCGCGGGCGGCCGCTTCAGCCCGCCGCCGCCACCCGGTGCGCGGCGACCCACCGCGCCAGCTCGGCTGCGGGCAGCGGCGGGCTGACGAGCTCGCCCTGCAGCAGCTCGCAGCCGAGCGCCTGCAGGAAGCGGCGCTGGCCGTCGTTCTCGACGCCCTCGGCGACGACCGTCAGCGACAGGCCCTGGGCCATCTGCACCACCGCGCTCGCGATGGCGACGGAGCCGCGCTGGTGCGGGAGGTCGCGCACGAAGCTGCGGTCGATCTTCATGCCGTCGATCGGCAGCTCCTTCAGGTGGGCCAGCGAGGAGTAGCCGGTGCCGAAGTCGTCCACCGACACGCGCATGCCGAGCGCCCGCAGCTGCTGCAGCGTGCGCTTCACCTCGTCGATGTCGTCCATCAGCATCCGCTCGGTGAGCTCGAGCTCCAGCCACTCGCCCGGCACGCCCTCCTCGCGCAGCACCTTGGCCACGGCGTCGACGAAGCCCTTGGCGCGGAACTGCATCGTCGACAGGTTGACGGCGATCGGCACGTCGATCAGCCCGCGCGAGCGCCAGCGCAGGGCCGCGCGCGCGGCGCTGCGCAGCACCCATTGGCTGATCGGCAGCATGACGCGCTGCTGCTCCGCCAGCGCGATGAAGGCGTCGGGGCGCAGCAGGCCGCGCTCGGGATGGTTCCAGCGGATCAGCGCCTCGACGCCGGCGAGCCGGCCGTCCCTCGCGCGCACTTGGGGCTGGAAATGCAGCACGAATTCCTCGCGCTGGAGCGCGCGCGTCAGCTCGCTCTCGAGCACCAGCGCGTCGTAGGTGGCGCTTGCCACGGCCGGATCGAAGAACTGGCAGTTGGCGCGGCCGCGCGACTTGGCGATGTACATGGCCGTGTCGGCGTTCTTGATCAGCTCGGTGGGCGTGGCGCCGTCGCGCGGGAACATCGCGATGCCCACCGATGGCGTCACCGACAGGTCGCGGCCCTCGGCGTCGACCGGCACCTCGATCGCCCGCAGCAGCTTGTGGGCGACCTCGCCGACGTCGTCGGGCGAGGCGTCCTCCAGCATCACGATGAACTCGTCGCCGCCGAAGCGCGCGACGATGTCGTTGGAGCGCAGGCTCGCGGAGATGCGGGCGGCCACCGTCTGCAGCAGCTTGTCGCCGATCAGGTGGCCCAGCGAGTCGTTGACGCGCTTGAAGTGGTCGAGGTCGACGAACAGCAGCGCCAGCGACTGGCCGGACGCCCGCGCCAGCTCCAGGCGGTGGCCCAGGCGCTCCATGAAGGACATGCGGTTGGGCAGGCCGGTCAGCGCGTCGTGGTGCGCGAGGTGGTGGATGCGCGCCTGCGCGGCGTGGCGGTCGCGCAGGTCGCGCACCACCGACATGCGCGTCTTCTCGCCGCCGAGGGTCAGCGTGCGGCCGATGAGCTCCACGGGGATGCGCAGCCCGTCGCGGCGGATCACGGCGCTCTCGTAGGCCAGCTCGCGCCCGTCGTCGAGCACCGACTGCACCTGCGCGCGCATGTCGGGCGCGACGAAGTCGACGGCGCGCCGGCCGCGAAGCTCTTCGAGCGTGTATCCCAGCAGCTCGCACAGCGGCGGGTTCGCGTCGGTGACGATGCCGTCGCGGTGGAACGCGATGCCCTCGGCGCTCGCCTGCATGAACTTGGCCAGGCGCTCCTCGGACTCGCGCAGCGCCTGGGTCGCGCGGCGATGGCCGGTGATGTCCGTGACGATCACGAACGCGCCGAGCGGATCGCCCGCCGCGTCCAGGTGCGGCAGCACGTTGACCTCGATCCAGCGCCGGCTGCCGTCCGCGGCGGCGAGCTCGCGCACGTAGGCGACGGCCGCGCGCTCGCGGCCGGCCTTGTCGATGGACGGCTGCACCTCCCGCGCCGCGGCCTCGCCGATGACCTGCACGAAGCTCTTGCCCACGATGGACGCCTCGGTGAACCCGAACGCCGCCGCGTACGCCTTGTTGGCGAAGCGGCAGCCGTAGCCGAGTTCCGCCGAGTCGTAGTAGGCGATCATCGCCTGCAGGCTGTTGGCGAGCAGGCGGAAGGTGTCGAACCTGCCGTCCCAGGCGGTCAAAGCGGCGTCTTGGAGCATGCGCGATGATAGGAATCGGCCCGCCGCCTGGGCAGCCCTAGGTTTTGGGCGACCATCGAGCGGAGGTCCATGCGCACCCCTGCAAATCATGCGTCCGAATGCAGCGAGCCGCGCCGCATGGCGATCGGGACACTGGCGGCCAATCCATCACCGCAGGGCCATCCCATGCACGTCGTCAGCGAACCCGCGATCCTCTATTTCGGTACCCCCGTGGTCGTCATCAGCACCCTCAACGAGGACGGCAGCGCCAACCTCGCGCCGATGTCGTCGGCGTTCTGGCTCGGCTGGCGCTGCGTGCTCGGGCTGGGCGCCGGGTCGCAGACCGCGCGCAACCTGCGGCGCTCGCGCCAGTGCGTGCTGAACCTGCCGTCGCAGGACGAGGTGTCGCACGTCGACCGCCTCGCGCTCACCACCGGCGCCGACCCGGTGCCGCCCATCAAGGCCGGGCGCGGCTATCGACATGTGCGCGACAAGTTCGGCATCAGCGGCTTCACGCCGCAGCCCTCGCAGGCGGTCGCGCCGCCGCGCGTGCGCGAATGCCCGGTGCAGCTCGAGGCGGTCGTCGAGGCGATCCACGGCATCGCCGACGACGACGACGCGCAGCGCGGCAGGATCCTCAACATCGAGGTGCGCATCGTCCGCGTCCACCTCGACACCGCGATCCTGATGGACGGCCACCCGGATCGCGTCGACCCCGACCGCTGGCGCCCGCTCGTGATGAGCTTCCAGAAGTTCTACGGGCTGGGCACGGCGCAATTGCAGCCATCGGCGCTCTCGAGCATCGCCGAGGCGATGTATCGCAGCCCGGACGTCGATCGGGCGCGGGCGGCGAGCCTCGCGACGGGTTGATCGAACGAGCGAGCTGCGATCCGGGTGCGTGGACTCCGCGAGTCCGGAGCCCGCGCGTTATCGCAACTGCCGGAATCCCCACAACAGGGCGAACCCTCGTGCATGTCGCACCACGCGTGATCATGCGCACGAAGGAGGCGCGAACCCACGTCGTCGGACGTCGCATTTGAGCCACAAGGCCGATCGACATCGCCGTTTACCCGATCCCCAAGGACGGGCTTTAACGCCACATTTCAGCTTCGCAATTGTTTTCAGCTTCGGCTTCAGCGCGAATGCAATGCCTGCCGATCCGGGCCGCCTTCGATCGCTGCAAGCCGTTCAGGGTCAACCACCAGCCTTGGGAGAACGAAGTGAAGCACCGTCGAAACATGCTTGCCCGCGCCGCCGCGCTGGCCATCGAGGGAGGCGTGGTCGCATGCGCCGCGTTGGCGCTGCCGACCGCCATGGCGGCCGATGGGGAAGGCGACGTCACCACGCAGCGCGTGGAGATCACGGGCTCGGCGATCCGCCGCATCGAATCCGAAGGCGCGCTGCCCGTCACCGTCATCTCGCGCGACGCCATCGACCGCACCGGCGCGACGTCGGTCACCGAGCTGATCCAGGACCTGCCGGCGATGACCGGCGGCAACTTCCAGCAGTCCTCGAGCTCGGTCAACGGCAACGGCAACGGCACGACCACGGCGGCCATCCATGCCCTCGACCAGAAGTACACGCTCGTGCTGCTCAACGGCCGGCGCGTCGCGCCCTTCGGCGGCTTCGGCGCCGCCGGCGCGGACGGTGCCGTGAACCTGCAGAGCCTGCCGCTGGACGCCATCGAGCGCGTCGAGGTGCTCACCGACGGCGCCTCGGCGCTCTACGGCTCGGACGCCATCGCCGGCGTGGTGAACTTCATCACCAAGAAGAACCTGACGGACGGCGCCGTCTCCTTCACCGGCACCCGTCCGACGCATGCCGGCGGCAGCAAGTGGAGCGCCGGCATCAGCAAGGGCTTCGGCGACTATGACCGCGATGGCAACAACGTCCTGCTGTCGTACAGCCACGACGTGCAGAACCAGCTGATGGCGAGCCAGCGCGCCGTCTCGCGACGTGGCGGCCTGATCCCGGTGACGATCAACGGGCAGTCGGCGATCCTCGACCAGACGTCGAGCAATTCGCTGCCGGGCACGGTCATCCTCGACAGCGGCGCCGCGTTCAGCCCGTACTTCAACGCCAACGGCAACTGCGGCACGGATCCCGCCGTGTTCGCGTCCGACGGCCTGTGCCGCACCAACTACGCGGCCACGGTGCAGGACATCCCGAGCTCCAAGCGGGACAGCGTCTACGTCACCGACCGGTTCAAGCTCAACGCGAACAACACGCTGTTCGCCGAGGCGCTCTGGTCGAAGTACGACATGACGGCCGCGTTCGCGCCGTCCGCCCAGCCGATGGGCCTGGGCACGGACGACCTGCCGGGCCAGCCGCTGGACATCCTGTGGCAGAAGTACGTCGTGCCCTACGAGACGGCCAACAACGACAACAGCGCCGGCGGCCAGATGCGCTATCGCTCCATGGAAGCCGGCGGCCGCACGGACAAGTGGGAGACGGTGGCCCATCACTTCGTCCTGGGCGCCGAGGGCACGCTGATGGACTGGGACTACAACGCCAGCGTGACCCTGTCCTCGAACACGGACCAGGACAAGCTCGCCGGCGGCTACCTCGACTTCAACAAGTTCGTGAACCTGATCTCGACCGGCGCCTACGACCCCCTGGTGCCGGTGGCGGGCCAGAGCCTCGACCCGGCGGTGCTGCACGGCACGTTCCTGAAGACGAAGATCTCGCAGGACGTGTTCAGCCTGCACGCGTCGCGCGACCTGTTCGAGCTGCCGGGCGGCCAGTCGTCGCTGGCCCTGGGCCTCGACGTCACGCGCCAGCACCTGCAGCAGCAGACGACGGACCTCGCGCAATTCGGCAACGGCACCGCGGCCGAGGCGAACGCGACCGACTACGCCGTCGGCGGCTTCTACGGCTACGTGCCGATGGAGGCGAGCCGCAGGAACTACGGCGCGTTCGCCGAGCTGCTGATGCCGCTGGCCAGGAAGACGGAAGTCACGGCCTCCGTCCGCTTCGACCGCTACGACCGCGTGCACAACGACATGCCCTTCACGCAGGTCCCCAACAACCTGACGCCGCTGCCGGCGGAGGACGAAGGCAACAGCTTCAGCCACCCGACCTTCAAGCTGAGCTTCCGCGCCCAGCCGGAGGACGCGCTGCTGCTGCGCGGCTCCGTGGGCACGGGCTTCAAGGCGCCGTCGGTCAACCAGATCGCCGCGCCGCTGGCCTTCAGCACCAACACCTCGGGCTCGTACGTCTGCCCGTTCCCGAGCAATGCCACCTGCGTGGCCAACGGCACGGGCACGCAGCAGTGGGACCTCATCTCGGCCGGCAACCCGGCCAGCGGAAGCGCGGGCCTGAAGGCCGAGACCTCGCGGCAATGGACCTTCGGCGGCCGCTTCGAGCCCGCCAAGACGATGTCGTTCGGCCTCGACTACTGGGCCGTCAAGCTCAGCAACCAGATCCTGTCGGGCATGCCCGAGAACTACGCGTTCGCCAATGCCGCCGCGTTGAGCAACCTGTTCGTCATCCCCTACCAGGATCCGGCGGGCTACCAGACGGTCGCCCTGATCCAGAAGCCGTTCAACGCCGGCAAGGCCAACTACCAGGGCCTCGACTGGGAAATCAACCTGAACACGACCACCTCGTTCGGCAAGGTGACGGCCGACCTGAGCGGCACCCACATGCTCAAGGCGGACTACACGCTGCCCGGCGGAACGCAGTCCGACCTCGGGCGCTTCGGCGGCGACAACAACGTCGTCTTCCGCGACATCGTCCGCCTGATGCTGGGCCTGCAGTCCGGCGATTTCACGCATACGCTCACCGTGAACCACAAGTCGGGCTACGCCGACCAGCCCTTCACCGCGGACTCGGGCAACATCGTGGCGCTGGCGCCCGACGGATCGGAGACGTCCACCGGCGTGGCGTACAACGGTCACGTCTCGTCCTACACGCTCGTCGATTGGCAGACGCGCTGGCAATACTCGAAGAACTTCCGCGTCACCTTCGGCATCAACAACCTCTTCGACACGAAGCCGCCGCTGTCGCTGAAGATCGTCGGCGGCAACCAGGTCGGCTACGACGGCCGCTATGCCGACCCGACGGGACGCGCCATCGCGGTGGGCGCCAGCTACCGCTTCTGATCGCGCCGTGGCGCGCGCCGGCACCCCGAAGGTTCCGGCGCGCCCGTCCGCGTGAAGCCGCGGCGATTTCCGGGTCACCGCGCGGGCAGCGGGCCTGCACGGATCGGGGGAGCCTGGCCGCCTTCATCGCGTTCCGTTCCAAGGGTCGGTGAAACTCAGCTTGGCGCCTTGCCAAGCGAGGATCGAGCAATTCGATCCGGCCGGTCACGCTCCTCGGCCCAGCGACGGCGCAACGTCGCGAAATCAGGAATTGAGGAGCGGCGGACGCGAGCGCAAAGCGTTTTGGAAGCCCGCTGGATCTCGCCCCCACCATCCCGCGGCGCTCACCGGCCTGAACGTCAAGCCGACGGCTACCGGCGAAGGCCTTCTTGCGAGTGCGCAGAGGCGGAGGCTTCGAACGACTGGCCTTCTCGAGGGTTCCACTGCACGCCCGAGCGCGCCAGGACGCCGGGCTTCAGGCGCTGCGTCTCGTCGTAGTCGCTGCGGGGATGGAAGTACAACGGCTCCTCTGCGTCCAGGTTGCGCAGGCGCCTGGCGAGCTCTGCCAGGTAGGCCTCGCGCTCCTCGGGCGTGACACGGCCCGGCATCCAGGCGGCAAATGGCGGCAGCACCGTGAAGCCGGTGTACGCGAGGATGCCGTTGTGGATGGGCCAGAGGACGTGGTGCAAGTCGCCGTCGATGCCGTTCGGCTCATACAGCGTCGAAGCCGTGCCGGTGGTCAGACACAGCATCGCGCGCTTGCCGCGGAAATGTCCGCTGTCGTACTTGCGGCCCGCCGAATAGGCGAAGCCGCGACTGAACACCCGGTCGACCCAGCCCTTCAGGATGGCGGGCATCGAGAACCACCACATCGGGAACTGGAAGATGACCAGGTCGGCCGCCGCCACCTTGGCCTGCTCCGCCTGCACATCGGCGCAATGGCTCCCGTTCGCGAACGCGTGCTCTTGCTCCCGGGACAGGTCCAAGTAGTCGGCCCGGGCCCGTCCTTCAGGGAAGTCGTCGGGGCCGAGCGCCGCCCGCCAGCCGAGCTGATAGAGGTCGCTCACCGTCACGGCGTGCCCCTGGCCGCGGAGCTCCCGCACCGCGACGTCCTTCATGGCGCCGTTGAAGGATCGCGGCTCGGGATGCGCATGGACGATCAGGACGTTCATGCCCCCATTCTGCATGTCGGCACGTCGGCGGCGCCGGACCGCCTGGTGCCGTGCCGGATCACAGCGTGCAGGGCATCTTCTCGCCGCGCCGCGCCAGCGCCGCCTCGAGCTCGCGCCAGCCGGCGGCAATCTCGGGCAGCGGGTTGGCCCCGCGCTTGCCGCCTTCGTCTTCGCAATACTGGGCCAGCGCCGTCTTGCGCTTCGACGTCGGCTTCGCGCTGGGACGACTGTTGGTCGTCAGGTCCAGACGGATGCCCGCATCCACCAGATCGGCGGCGATGCCGAATTGGTAGGCGGTCATGGCGCGATGCAACGCCGATCCCGAGAAGCCATCGTCGTAATTGACGTCCGCACCGCGTTGCAGGAGCAAGCGCACCACGGGACGGTTGTGCCCCGAGATCGCGCCAAACAGCAGCGAAGTGTTCCGGAACGGCTCCTTGGGCGGGTGCCAGTTGGGGCTGATGCCGTGATCGAGCAGGACGCGCACGACTTCCGGGTCCGCGTTGTCGCGCGAGACGGCGTACATGGGCAGCGTCTCGCCGCCATCGAGCACCGAGACCGGGTCGCCGCCCGCGTCGAGGACCAGCTTCATCACCTGGGGCGCGTTCGCCTGCGCCAGCAGGGCGAAGTGCGGGACGGTCATGCCCAGCTTGCCGACCGCATGGACGTCCGCGCCCTGGTGCAGCAGGGAAGCGACGCGGTCTGCCTTGCCGTCCATGCACGCGGTAGCGAGTTCGATGACGGCGGGGTCCGTGAAGACCTTGTTCGGAGAGGGCATGGCGTGAGCACCGAATGGAAAGACCGAAAAGGCCACGCCGAGGGCGATCGCCTCCAGCAGGCTGCGGCGGGTTCGAAGGCTGGACATCATTTTCCCGGGGCGGGAGCGGCCTTGGCCACGGAGATGTAGTCGGTGACGGGCGCCGGGTTGCCCGTGCCGTCCAGCATGGTCTGGATGTCGGCGGCCTTGCGCGACTCGATGCCCTGGTGCAGGTTGACGATGCTGTGCTGCGCCGCCAGGCTGGATGGCGTACCGTCGGCGTTCTTGCTGGCCACGTTGCGCACGTCGCCGATGGCGGGCGGGATGTACCACTTGCCGCCACTGAAGTCGAAGTTCTTCTGCGCTTCCTGGGCGGTGATGCCGGTCAGTCGCTGGATCAGGTCCTTGCCGATCTGCGGGACGTGCGCGCCCACGGCGTCGGACACTCCGAGCTGATCGCCGGCCCACTGGTTGGCCTTGATCACGCCGGACGCGCCCTTCACCACTCCGAGCAGCACCTTCTGGAAGCCCGGCGAGTTCTGGGTGCCTGTGAGAGGATCGCCGCCCCCTTGGGACAGGCCACCGTCCGAACGATACTGGTTGAACGCCGACGCATAGCCGTCGAGGCCGTCCGCCGGCAGGCCCAAGGTCCGCGGATTCAGGCCGGCGGAGTTGAACATCTGACCCTTCAGGCCCGCCACGACCCCTGCCGCCTGGGCCTTGCCGCCGCCAAGCGAATGGCCGGTAACCTCGGCGCCTTCGAATGCCGGGTTGTCCTTCATCTGCTTGCCCAGGTTCTGGGCGGCGTCGTACTGCGCCGTCTTCATCCCCAAGGCCTGGTCGTGGTCGGCGAGGATGTCGTCGGGGTCTGCCGTCGTGCCCTGGAACGCGACCACCGTCTTCGGGTCGAAAGGAAAGTCGTCCGGGCACTTGTAGACGACCGCCCGCGCTGCCTTCATGTCCGCGGGATTGATGTCGGCAGCCTCGAGTTCCTCCGGTGTCATCGCCTTCCAGGGCGACGGCGGCGTCTTGTCGGTGGCGTTCGGATCGTATTGCTTGTACGTGTCCTCCGACAGCGCCGCCAGCTCCACCGCATGCATGTCGCTCTTGAGCTCGGTACCGGCGGCGCGCACCGCCGGATCGGGCGAAGCCTGTGCCTGCGCGATGAGCTCGTTGCGCTTTTCGATGCGGATGGCGCGCTGCTTGGCACTCATGCATTCCTGGCAGCGCACGCATGGCACCAGCGCCGGCCGCTGCGGCGAGAACCGGTTCTTGACCGCCGCGGCCGCGTCCTTCACGGCGCCGACGGCGCCGACGACCGGCTTGACCGCCGCCTGGTAGCCGAGGTAGCCCGCAGCCCCCGCCACGACGGTGGCGCCACCGGCAGCGGCTTCGGTGCCGACGAGTGCGCCGGCCGCCACCTTCTTGGCCCCCGACACCGTGGCCTCGGCCGCGGACTGCGCGAGGGATACGACCTTGTCCTTGGCGGCGGACGCCGCCGAGCCGATCGCGTTCAGCTTGCCGCCGATCGCCTGCGCGCCTGCGTTCCAGAGATCGCGCAGCGGATTCCCGTACGGCGTCGGATCTTCCCCCCAGCTCATGCCGCCCCCTTGGTCTGCTCCAGTTCGTGGAAGACCGTGATCGAGAAGTTCGTCAGCGCGTCGGCCTTGGTGCCGGGCGACAGCTGCTTGTCGTTCAGGATCTGCCGCAGCGCGGGGACGCGCTGGTCGAAGTCCGGACCCAGCAGCCAGGTGTTCAGCACGAAGATGGCGGCCGACTGCTCGTCGACGAGGCCATAGCCGGCGGCGCGGGCGACGAGGGCGGGCATCGGCTCGGCGAGCTGCCGATCGGTGAATGCGGCGGTCTGCTCGGGGAACTGCTTGCGCAGGACGCCGACCATCCGCGACTCGAAGTCAATCCGTCCGAGCTGGTCCCACTGACCCTGGGAGATAGAAATCATGTTCTTCTGCGATCACGGCGACCGGGTCACCGCGCCCGCCGCGATGGACTCCGGCCCGACCCCGCCTGCCGTGGTCTCCCAGTATGGCCTGGGCATACCCGCGAGCCTATCCCCCCGGCGGGGGTGGGACGCAGCCAGAGGGAACCCGCCAGGGATCGAGTCTCGTGCGCGATGGCGCTGGTGGGCGGCTGGGTCGCGAAATGCGAGGGACTCGCGCTCGCCCCCGGAGACGCCGGGCCCGAGGTCGCCGGCCGCGGCACCGGGACGGGCACCGCCGCGCCCGATGTCGTCAATCCCCGCCGAGCCGGGCCGCGAGTCGCGTCAGAACGCGTACCCCACCGACACCACCCACGTCCTCGGATTGAAGTGGATGTGCGTCTCCCGCTCGACGCCCGCGGTGTCGGAGGTGTAGTGGCTGTTCACGCGCGCGGCGGAGTAGGACGCGACGACGTCGAACTGCCTGGCGACCTGCCAGACGGCCCCGACGGTGACGGCCGGGCCGACCGAGCTCGTGAGCTTGGCGGTCGTCGGGCCGCCGTTGGCGGCGTCGCCGGCGGGCGTGGAGCGCAGCCGGTAGAAGCGGGTGTAGTTGATGCCGGCGCCAACGTAGGGGCGCACGACGGTGGCGGGGTCGAGGAACTTGTACTCGAGCAGCAGCGTCGGCGAGAACCACTTCGCCGTCGCGATCTCCTGGTCGTTGAACGGGACGGAGCCGACGGTCGCCGGGCCCTTGCCGTAGGTCTTGGCGGTGGGCGGCACGCCGCCGGCCAGCTCGACGTCCCAGTCGGCGTTGACGTGGCGGATGTAGGCGAAGTAAGGCGTCGTGAGGCTGCCCACGCGCAGGTTGATGCCGCTGGGCGTGAACGGGCCGCTGAGGTCGTCCGCCTTGGTCTTGTAGCTGACGAAGTAGATGCCGGCGCGCAGCTCGTTCTGGAGCGGCGCGTCCTGCGCAAGCGCGTTGCCGGCGCAGGCGAGGCCCGCCAGCAGGGCGACCGCCGGGGCCAGGCGCGGCGCGGGGATGGACGAGGCGATGAGGGTCGTGCGGTGCGTCATGCGTGTCCCCTTGTCAGAAGTGGGCGAAGAAGGCCTGGGCAGCCGTCTCGCACGCCGTCTGCGTGAGCGGGAAGTGGTACTCCGCGACGACCGCGTTGCCGATGTCGGTCGCGAGCTCGGTCGGGCTGGTGACGCCCTGGCCGAGGTACAGCGTGGTCGCCTGCGAGGCGACGCTGGCCAGGCCCAGCACCATCACGCCCTGCGGCGAGTTGGGCACGCCGGGCGCGCTGAAGTAGCTCGCGAACGCGGCGTTGGTCGCGACGGCGGCCTGCACGTCGGCGCTGATCTTGGCCGCGCCGGCGGTCGGCTCGCTCGCGTAGACGCCGGCCGTGATGGTGCCGATCAGCGTGGGCAGCGTGCCGGCCTTGGTCGGGTCGCCGTTGGTCGACGGGTCGACGTCGACGACGTTGACGAGCCCCCCCGCGACCTGCTGCGACCAGATCGCCTTCATCGCCAGCGTGTTGACCTTGTAGAACACCTCGGGGTCGTTCATGCCGCCGCACAGCATCACCGGCGCATGAGGCGACCAGCCTGCGCGCAGGTCGTTCTTCTTCAGGTCGAGGCGGATGCCCAGCGTCGGGTCGGTCTGCGGCGGCACCAGCGTCGTCGGCGTCGGGATGAAGCCGTCCGGCGTCTGCGCGGCATCGAGGGCGTAGGCGACTCGCAACTGGTTGGTGAACAGGTACGGATCCCCGAATCCCAGCGCGCCGATCGGGTTGGTCGCCGGGTCGGGAGCCGCCATGGCGGCGTCGAGCTGCGGGATGCCGGTGCTCGGCTCCGAGCCCTGGCCGGGCGTCGTGCTGTCGAAGACGGCGAACTGCGGCAGCTTGCCGGAGCTCACGAGCGTCGTGTACGTGTACTGGCCGGGGATCAGCGTGTCGATGCCGGTGGCATAGGTCGAGCTGAAGACATCGGTCAGGTTCTGGTAGACGTTGCCGTAGGACTGCTGGTAGCTGTTGACGATCATCGGGTAGTAGATCGTCCCGCCCAGGCCGGGGTTGCTGTAGGCGATGGCGGCGTCGCCGAACGCGAGCATCGCGTAGGGCCCCGACATCGGCGCCGCGGCCGTGACCGTCATGCCGGCGGCCTCCATCGCGCGCTGCGTGGCCATCGCCACATGGCCGCCCTGCGAGTAGCCGGTGACGAACAGCTTGCCGTTGTCGGTGTCGCCCGAGGGCAGGCCGTCGGCGAGCGCCTTGCGCGCGGCGGTCAGGGCGTTGATGACGTCCTTGGACTGCTGGTCGGCGTTGAGGTAGGGGTGGTATGGCAGGGGCGACGAATCGTAGCCGGCATAGTTGGACGCGACGACGATGTAGCCGTGCGCGGCGAAGAACGCGCCGATCATCGCGCTCTCCTGCCAGGCCTCGTTGGTCGAGTCGAGGATGTTGGCGAGGTTGTAGGTCTTCGTGACGGCCGTGCCGTGCGTGTAGACGAGGATCGGCCGCGGGCCCGAGCAGCCGGAGCCGCCCGTGGGCGCCATGATCGCGCCGGACGCGGTGGTCTGCTCGCCCTTGCCGCCCACCGTCTGGTAGTGGAAGTAATGGAAGTCGACGCCGCAGGTCGGCGCGCCGGCGACCGCGAGCAGCGCCTTGCCTGCGTCGCTGGCGCCCAGCTGGGCCGTCAGGTCGGTCGCGTTCAGCGACGCGGTGCGGATCGGCGGCGACTCCATGAGCGTGCCGGGGGTGGTGCTGTTGTCGACGGTGGCGCCGGAGCCGCCGCCGCCGCAGGCCGACAAGGTGGCCGCCGCGACCGCGGCAAGCCCGAATGCAATCGACGATCGCATGGTGGTCTCCTGATGTTCGTGACGCGATGCGCGCCCGTTCCCGTGCGGCGCTTCGTCGTCGCCAATGGGGTTGCCAGGGACGATAGACCGGGATCGGCGGTTCGCCGGCTGGGGGTTTCCCTGTCACCTGCGTGTCATGGGAGGCGGGCGATCCACCGGGCTGTCGCGGGGCTTGCGCGAAGGAGGCGTGGCTGCGGGGCGGCGCGCGAGGAAGTCTCGGGGATCGCGATGCCGGCGCGATCCCGCCGCCCAGGGCATCCGGCTTGCCGATGCCGCCTCATCGCAGGAGGACGCCATGCACGATCACGAGTCGCCCGACCATCCGCCCGGCCCCGTGGTCGTGCTGACCGGCGCCGCCGGGGGCATCG
>DASVLN010000410.1:0-17761 GCA_036384855.1 Burkholderiaceae bacterium
CGCTTGCCGCTCAGGGCCGCGTCGAGGGCGGCCGCATCGTCGGCGGCGTCTTCATCGGCCGCGACGGCGCGCCGACCGCCCTCGTCGTCGCGAACCCCGACGCGGAACCCTTCGCGAGCGCGGTGCGTGCGGCGGGCGGCGCGCCTTCCGCTGCAGCGACCACCTCCGCGACGCACCCGACCGGCGTGCGCATCCGCGATCCGAAGTCCTGGCTGCACCCGCTCACGCTCGTGACGTCCGTCGCCATGGTGCACGGCCTGCCTCTGGTGCTGGAACGCATGGGTGCCACGGCGTTCTCCGGGCTTCTCGACGAGGCGATCAGCGGGCCCGAGCAGACCTTCGTGAGCCAGATGCGCTCGCTGGGCACGCGGCTCGCATACTTCCTCGTCTCGAAGGCCGGCATGGCCGGCGCGTTGCAGGCGGCGGCCAAGGGCGACGCGGGCCGTGCGGACCGGCTGCTCGTGCGAGTCGACCGGTTCGGCCACCTCGCGGGCATGTCGCGCGGCGAGCTGGACAACATCGCCGGCGTCCGCAAGGAGATCCGCGAGTTCGCCGAAGCGGTGAACGCCTACAAGGCCAGCATCCGCAAGCTCGGCCTGCATGACGAGGTCGGAGCGCGGTTCCCGGTGCTGTTCGCGACCGAGGCCGACGTGAAGAACGGCAACGTCGACGCCATGAGCATGCGCAGGATGCCCGAGGGCGAGGTGATCCGCCACGTCCTCGCCAACAAGCTGCCGACGCTGCTGCCGGGCGTCGCCGATGCCGACCTGCTGCCGCGCATCGTCGAGCTCGTCGACGATCCGGCCCGGATGGCGGCGATCGACCGCGACGATCCGCAGCTGGGGGCCAAGCTGCGCATCGCCAAGGAAGGCGAGGAGGCCTACGTCCAGGTGCGCGCGGCGCTCAAGGACACCAACAACGCGATCGACCACCAGGGCATCCAGAAGGCCGCGGGCAGCACCATGGTCATGGATACAAAGTGGGGTACCTTGTTCAAGCTGGGCGCGCTCGGCTTCCCGATGAACTCGCTGGTCGCCGCGGTCGGCGAGCTGCATCCCACGCGGCTCCTGGACTACCGCGAGATCATCGGCAACGGCCCGAACGCGCTGATGCAGTTCAAGTACCTGACGACCCTGAATGCGCGCCGGTACGCCAAGAGCGGCAGCGCCAGCGATGCGTGGATCGTCAAGACGCTGCGCAACCGGCAATCCGCGCTGGGCACCGCGCAGAACCGCTACGGCTGGCTGGACGCCCACGTGCCGGACTGGCGCCTGCTGGAGGACCTGCGCAACTATTCGACCAAGCGCCTCGAGGAGGTCGGCGACCCGCTCGCCGCCATCAACGACCTGCTGGACGAATTCGACCAGGCGTATCCCGACGGGCCGCTGGATCCGGCGATCGCCGACACCGGCTACGCGGATCTCATGGGCCGGATGCGCGACATGACGAACGTGGCCATCGGCCAGCGCGCCGGCCAGCTGAACACCCGCATCGACTACATGGCGCTGCCCAGCGTCGCGCGCTACGTGATGATGGGCGCGTACACGGTCGCCACGCACGGCGATCCCGCGATCGCGGCGCTCCAGCTGTTCCACGGCGGCGTGATGAACCCGTTGTGGCTGCTCGCCCAGCAGGGGCACGGCAGCTGGCGGTGGTTCAAGTACGGCGCCGACGACGCGAGCTGGAAATACGCGAAGCTGGGCTACTCGGAACCGACCCGCAACAAGATCCGCCTCGCGTTCCTCGCCAGCGCGCTGGTCACGCCGACGGCCTCGCTGCTGTACGCCTTGCTGGGCGGCGGGTCGCCGGCCTCCTCGAACGTGGCGCCCGGCTCGACGCCTTCGGCGGGGACCGGCCCGACGCCCTCCGCCGCGAATCCGTCGAATACACCGACGGGTATTCCCGCGCCGTCATCGCCCGGCGGGCCGGCCGTGCCCCCCGGATCGCAGACGACGACGCTGGCACCGCCGATCGACCCGAGCGGCGACGCGGAGGCCGATGCCGCGGCGCGCAGCGTCTCGCAGTCCTTCGCCGGCGGCGGCGACGCAGCGGCCGCGGCCCGGCTCGCGCAGGTGCTGCGGCAGGCGCCGATGGCCGAGCGCCGGGCCATCATGTCGGCGGCCATGCCGGTCGTCCGCCGGATCGCGCTCGACCTCGGCCTGAACTCGCGCCGCACCGGCGCCGCCTGGAGCGCCGTGCCCGGCGTGCCGCTCAGCGCGAACCCGGGCGACGTCAACCCGATCGATACCCGGGCGGAGTACCTGGCGACGCTCCGCGACCTCGCCGGCAGCGTGCAGGACACCGGCGACAAGCCCACCGCGTTCGTGGTGGGCGGCGACCTCCTGCAGCTGATGCCGGCCGGCAGCGTCGACGACAAGGCGAACCTGCTCGGGCTGCTCGGCGACGGCGCGACCGGCCTGGCCCGCGGCGACACGCTGCTGCGCGATGCCGTGGCCGGGGTGCTGATCGACCCGTGGCAAGCCGGGCGCGTCGGCACCGAGCTTTCCGTGGGCATGGAGCAACGCGACGCCGCCGCCGGCCTGCTGGATCCGTCGTCCGTGGCGCGGCCCTCGCTCACGGTCGGCGACGGCTACTGGACGAAGGACGGCGTGCCTTACGACCATTCGGTGCCGGGCGGCAAGCGTCACGACGGCTCGGTATGGAGCTACGTGGAACTCAAC
The DNA here is from genome assembly GCA_036384855.1 of Burkholderiaceae bacterium. Lineage (GTDB taxonomy): Bacteria > Pseudomonadota > Gammaproteobacteria > Burkholderiales > Burkholderiaceae_C > Scleromatobacter. Next base: position 2,682 of record DASVLN010000410.1, read on the forward strand.
CCCGACCTCTACCTGACGCCGCTCCAGCAACAGGGCGCCGATCGGCAGGCGCGCGACGGCGACTGGAGCCCGTACCAGGTGCAACAGGTCAAGACCGACCTCGGCGTGCGCAACCTGCGCGGGGCCTATCCGGATCGCGACCTCGACGTGGTGGACGTCGGCGAGCGCTTCGCCTGGGGCGGCGACGTCGCGACGCAGAAGGAGGGCGGCTAGTCAACGCCGTGCGCTCGCCGGAGGCGCCGATCGAGAGGCGTTGTCCGAGGCGTCCGGCGTGGCGTACGGCCAGCGGCCCGATCGCACCTCCTCGGTCACCACCTCCCGCAGCACGCCGGTCAGGGCCTCGGTGGCGCGCGAAGGCGGGCGTCCTGCGGCGCGGGCGATCACACGATTCAGGAACAGGCCTTCGATCGGCACCGCCGCAAGCCGCTTGCGCTGCAGGTCGTCGTGCACGACGGCCGCGAAGTGCACCGTCAACCCCACGCCGGCCAGCACCAGGCGCCTTGCGACGTCCACGGACTCGACTTCGACCACCGACTCGAGCGCGACGCCTGCGCGCGCGGCCGCGGCCTCGAGCTCGAGCCGAACGCCGGACTTCGCCAGGCCCGTCATCACGAGCGGAAGTCCGTCCAGGTGCCGCACGCTGATGGACGCCGCCTTCAGGCGCTTGTCCTTCGCCGGTCCGATCAGGCACATCTGCTCGCGCAGCAGCGGCTCCATCACGAGGTCGATCCCCCGGACCGCACCGTTGAGCACCGCCACATCGATCTGCCCGCCCAGCACGGCCTCATGGAGTACCGGCGCGAAGCCCTCGACGAAGCGCAGTCGCATGGACGGGTAGCGCTGCTGGATGCGCAGCGTCAACGGCGCCGCGAGCAGGGGCGCCATCCCCGGAGACAGCCCGATCGCGACGGCACCCGCGGGCTCGCGCTGGTGCGTGGCGATGTCGTCGCGCAGCTGCTGGGCGCAGCGCAGGAGGAATTCGGCGCGAGATTGCAACTGCACGCCCGCCTCGGTCAGGGCCGCGCCGCGCGCGTGACGTTCGAACAGCATCACGCCCAGTTCCTCCTCGAGGAGCTTCATCTGGCGCGTGAGTGCCGGCTGGGCGATGTGCAGCACGTCGGCGGCGCGGCCGAAGTGCTGCTGCGCCGCCAGGACGCTGAAGTACCGTAACTGCCTGAGATCCATCATTTGCCGCAATGAGCGTCGATACCGGATTGTTATCGAAGCGGTCGAAAAATGGTAATGGATGCTCCAGAGGGAGGCTCCTAAAGTCCGTTTCGTCGATACAGGTTGGCGTCTTTTTCGTCATCCGTCATTCATCACCGAAAGGAATCAACATGGATCCGACCGTCCAGGAAATGGAAGCGACCCGCATCGCGCGTTGGGGGCGGGTGACCCCTTACGGCGAGACCTTCATCGAGAGCCGGCTGCCCGGCATGAAGAAGAATCTCTACAAGATCATCAATCGCGGCGTCCTCGAGAACAGGGGCGTCCAGCCGGCCATCCCGGGCGAACATCGCTTCGGCGTCACCTTCATCGAGGTTCCCGCGGGCCAGGGCGCCAGCCTCCACGCGCACCGGACCGAGGAGGTGTTCTGCCCGCTCAACGGCCGCATGGAAGTGATCTGGGGCGACCGCGGACAGCATTCCGTGATGCTGGAGCAATGGGACGTCATCTCGTGCCCGATCGGCGTGATGCGCGGCTTCCGCAATCCCAACGATCATGTGCTGGTCATCTACTCGGTGGTCGGCGGCACCGATGCCGAGGTGGGCCGCATCCGATGGCACGACGATGTGCTGACGGCCGCCGAAGGGACGGGCATGGCCTACGGCGCCGACGGCTACCTCGCGACGGCCGCCGACACGGCGAGCGAGTAACCGGCCGGCCGCGAGATGGTCATGACCCAAGCCCATGCCACCCCTCGTCGCCGCGTGGAGCCCGCGGCGATACCCCCCACGCCCGAGGCCTTGCTCGACGCGGTGCTGAAGGCCAACGCCGGCGCCGCCGACCCGCGCGCCCGACGCGTGCTCGATGCCGCCATCCGCCATCTCCACGCCTTTGCGGCCGAGGTGCAGCTCTCCTACGACGAACTCCATCGCGGCGCGGATTTCCTCGTGCGCGTCGGCCAGGCCACCGGGCCGGAAAAGCACGAGGGCATCTTGCTGGCCGACATCCTCGGCCTGGCCACGCACGTGCTGCTGATGGACGCGAAGGCCGTGCTCGCCGCAGGCGGGACGGAGCCCGCGTTGATCGGGCCGTTCTGGCGCTCGGGCCAGCCGCAGCGTCTCAACGGCGAGTCCATCGTCTCCGCGCAGACGCCGGGCGATGCGTTGCACGTCACCGGCCGCGTCGTGTCGATCGACGGCGCGGCGATCGCCGGCGCGCGCGTCGAGACATGGCAGGCCGCGCCGAACGGCCTGTACGAGAACCAGGATCCCCACCAGGACGACATGAACCTGCGCGCGGCCCTCGTCACCGACGCCGAAGGCCGCTTCTGGTTCGACAGCGTCAAGCCGTCGGGATACGGCGTGCCCACGGACGGGCCCTGCGGCGAACTGCTGCGGCTGCAGGGCCGGAGCCACATGCGTCCCGCGCACCTGCACTTCGTCGTGATCGCCGACGGCTACAAGGTGCTCGCGACGCAGATCTTCGACGCGCGCGATCCCTGGGCCGAGCAGGACGCCGCGTTCGGCGCCGTCGGATCGTTGCTCAGGGACTTCGAGCCCGACGGGCAGGGCGGCTACGCGCTCGACCTCGACTTCAAGCTCGAACCGGGCGTCACCGTCGTCCCGCGCCCGCCGCTCGCCTGAGCGTCCGCGAACCCTAACGCAATGCCATCATGAAAGCTGCTGTCGTCCAGAGTTTCGATCGCCTTCCGGCGCTCGTCGAATTTCCCATGCCCGAAGCGGCGCCGCACGAAGTCCTGGTGCGCGTCGAAGCGGCCGCGCTGAGCCAGCTCGCGCGCGGGCAGGCCGCCGGTCGCCACTACAGCGCACCGTCGCTCCCGTTCGTTCCCGGTGCCGACGGCGTCGGCCGCCTCGCGGGCGGCGAGCGGGCCTACTTCGCGTTCCCTCGCAGGCCCTGGGGCGCGATGGGCGAGTGGACGACCGTCGATCGCCGCAACGTGATCCCGATACCCGAGTCGCTCGATCCCGTGACGACGGCCGCGATCGCCAATCCCGCGATGGCGTCCTGGGCGGCGCTCAACGAGCGCGCGATGTTCGCGGCGGGGGAGAGCGTGCTGATCAACGGCGCGAACGGGGTCGCCGGCCGCCTCGCGATCCGCAACGCGAAGCTGCTCGGCGCGGGACGGATCGTCGTGACCGCACGCGAAGAGTCGGCGCGTGAGGAACTCGCCCGGCTCGGTGCCGACGCGTTCATCTCGCTCAGTGCGGCGCCCGACGGCGTCGTCGACGAGGTCGAGCGCGAAGTCGCGCGGGGGATCGATGTCGTGCTCGACTACCTGTGGGGCCGGCCGGCCGAATGCGTCGTCCAGGCCGTCATGAACGGCGCGAAGCGTTCGGCGCCGCGCCGCGTCCGCTTCGTGAACATCGGCTCGCTGGCCGGCATGGACATGTCACTGGCCGCGGCCGCGCTGCGAAGCAGCCGGATCGAATTGATGGGAAGCGGCCTGGGAAGCGTGTCGGAGGAACGGCTGGCGTCGTCGGCGGCCGCGGCCGTCATGGCGTTGGGCGCGCACCTGGACGGCATCCCGATTCGCGGCGTCGCGATCGAGTCGCTGCCGGCGCATTGGCATGCGGAAACGACGGCGCGGCTGGTGTTCACGTTCTGAGATCCCTGCCGCGCGCTGCCGACGTCGTCATGACGCCGCTTGCCCGAACAGCGGCAGCTTGCCGACCAGCTTGGAGATCGGCTTGCGTTCGCCGACGAGCGCGATTCCGACATAGTCGAGATCCGCGACTCGCGTCCGCCTGATCGCGTCCAGGAACTCGGTGTAGTTCTTGGTCTGCTGTCCCTCGACGGGAAACCGGATCACGTCGATGGGGGTGCCGGCGCTTGCCTGGGCGAGTTCCCGCAATTCCTGCGGCGTTCCCGCGAGCACGGAGATGCCGATCGGGATCAGGCCCGGCACGGCCACGCCGTTCGAGTCGACCAGCGGCGCGCCGACCAGCTGCGGGTGCCGCTGGCCGACCGTGAGCGACAGCACGGCCGCCGCATTGCCGGCCCGGCCGGGCGGCAGTTCGCTGTTGACGACGACGACGCAACGCTCGGGAATGATGGTGAAGGGCGCGTGGGGCTGGGTGTTGGATGACATGGTTCAATCCCGATGGTTGTGGCTCAGCTTCTGCTCGCAACGCCTCAGGGCGAGCGAGACGTCCGCACGCAGCTCACGCAGCGCCTGCTCCGGGACCGACGCAGGCGCGAAGGCGGCGCAGAGCATCTCCGTGAGCTGCCGGCTCGTGACCTCGATGTCCGGCTTCACGCCTGAGACGACGTAGCCCCAGAGGACATGCTCCATCGACCCGAAGACCATGTCCCGCAGCAGCCGCAGGGGCATGTCGTCGCGGATCTCGCCTTGCGCGACCGCGTCCCTGAGCGAGCGCATCAGGGGCTCGACGTAGGCGCGCTTCAGCTCGGCGATCACGTCGGTGACGGTCTTGTCGGCGGTGCGTCCCTCGCTCAGCACGAGCGCGCAGATGCCCACGCCTTCGCCCATCAGGTTGTCGAGGTGTCTGCGCACGATGAAGCGCAGGCGCGCCGGCAGGCCGCTGAAAAGGGGCAGGTCACGCTCGATGTCGGCGGTGATCTGGCCATACCAGCGCCGGATCACCTCGACGCACAAGTCTCGCTTGCTGTCGAAGTAGGTGAAGACGGTGGGCTCGGAGACGCCGGCGCGCTGCGCGATCTCCAGCGTCGTCGCCCGCTCGAAACCGCGTTCGGCGAAGACGTCTCGAGCGGCACTCAGCAAATCGAGGATGCGTTGCTCGGCGCGGGGTGTGAGGCGCTGGTGGCGCGTTGTGGTGGACATGGGATGCTCAAGCGGAGTTCGATTTGAGCATCACTCACTGCTAGACGCAAGTGACCGTCGGAATTCTCTCTGCAGGATCAGCGCGAGTGCGGCTCAACTCCTGGACGCGGTCGGCGGCCGGCAAGGCCACCGCCGACGCTCTTTCATGGTGATATTACTGCGTATAATATGCGTTATGTCAAATAACAATGACCCCGAAGAAGCCGCCCGCCGGTGTCGCGTCCCATCTTCGATGTCCAAAACTCACGATCCGTGTCCACGCCACCTCGCGCTCGCGTTTGGCATCGACCGACCTTTCGGAGCTCAGCGCCCTGGAGATCGTCGCCCCGTGGATAGGCCTTCAGCATCGCAGCCCCGGCGCGCCGGAATCGAATGCGTCGCCGTCAGCCCGACTTGAGGGGACGGGTGCGTCCACAGAGCGCGATCACCTGCCACACCCGATGCCAGGGCGTCAGCGCTATGCCGGCCGACGCCTCCGGCACGAACCCTCGTCCTTGCCGCGAAAGCTCGCGAACCGAGCGAGTCCGCGCAGGTACAAATCCGCCGTCTTGACCTCAATGCAGGTGTCGCCCTGCTGTGCCTCGACCACGCAGTACGCGTTTCGCAGTTCGTCGCCGACGATCTTCTTCGCCACATCGTTCGTGAGTCGGGCCCGGATCCGGGAATCCGCGAGCGTGCGGTTCGGCGTGGTGGGGCTCGCGTAAGCGATGTAGGGCGTCGTACCGTCCTGCTCGATGGAATAGCTGTTGTTTTCCATCCGATAGCTCGCGTCCCGCGCGTAGGTGCTGGGATCCAGATTGATCAGTGCAGTGGAACAGTCACCCGTGAACCTGATGTTCTCGAAGCGGCAGGACGAATGGTTGCCGCGAACGAGCGAATCGATCACCGTCGCATTGCTGACGATCCCGTCGCTCACCTGCACGTTCGAAGCGCGGGAGAATTGCATCAAGCCCTCGAAGGTGCCGCAGTCCTTGGCCCGGAATCCAGTCAGCGCGACCGAGTGGGCCTGGCCCGTGGTGTCGTGCCCGTTGGTCTGGGCGACGAACAGCAGGATCGCACAGGATTTCGCGGTGATGTCCTTGAATACAAGCGGCCCGCTCGGCTTCGTGGACGAGAAGTCGTGGTTTGTCGAAAGCGCCATGAAGCACGTGTCAAGCGTCGTGCCGCTCACCTCCACATTGTGGAAGGTCCCCTCGAACTGGAATCCCTTGCCTCCGAACGCCCCGCCGGCGTTGCCGCGCGCGCAATTGCGGATCGTGCCGCCGTTGACCTTGACATTCGAACAGGTTCCACCGCTCAAGCCGTTGTGGCCGGACGCCCCGGCGAAGAGCCCGCTGGCGTTGATCCGCGGATTGTTGACGACTATGTTGTCGCCGTTCATGTCGATCACGGAACCGAGCTTCGTGTAGTCGCCGAGCACCACTTCGGCCTCAAAAACGACTGTGGTGTTGTCCCTGATTCGAAGATAGTCGTCTATCAGAAGCGTGGGATGAGAAAAAGGGGCGGAGCCACCATCGATGACCACCGTCCCGCCACCGCGGTTATAGGCCTCATCCAGCGCCGCTTGGATCGCGAGTCGCCACGACGAGAACGAGGTCGCGACGTGGCTGTTCGGATCGCCTGGAGACTTCGCGGTGGCAGTGAAAACCTGGTTCGCGTAATCCGATACGCTGATGCGCTCGTGGCCCTTGTCCTGCCCCGTGCGTCCAGCCGCCGCTGATGCCGGCAGCATGAACCCGACGAGACTTGCGCCGGCGCAAGCTGCGTACGCCGCACAGACCGCGGCGCGGCGCCGACTGATCGACTCGCGTGGATTGATCATGTCGTGATCTCCCGCCGGCCCGGCGTCGCCGCGAGGTCGATATTGCAAGCGCTCGAGCTTGCGAGAGTTATGGCGGCGTCGTTGATCCGGATATTGCCGAGTTGCATGTGAGAATCTCCTCTTGATGCTCTGCGCCGCATCAGCCAACTTCCCGAGGGACGCACAGTGTGACATGACATGAGCGCAGGGCCTTGTGCGACAGCGCGACCCGCGCGGGCGACGGCACCTGCGAGCCGCGCTGCCTGATCAGGCGTTCGATCGCGGACCTTGCCGCCCTGGATCGGCAGGATCCCGCCGTGCGCGCCTCCCCGGCGAGGACGCACGCCTCCCGCCGCGACGCCCGCGTGCGGGCCGTCTTCGCGATGGCGCTGGCCCTGGGCTCGGCCTTCCGGGCCTGCGGCTCGACGGCCGCCGCGACCGGTCCGGCGTGGATCGCGCGGCCGTGCAGCGCGCCGTCGCCGACCGCGCCTATGCCTTCTTCGAGTCAGACCCGTGCTTCACCTTGGTGCACATTCCCGCCGCACTCGACATCGACGCGAAAGGTCCGTCGCCCATACTGCGACTGTCCCGTTCCGCGACCCCGCGTGGTCGACGTGTTGCTTGCTGCTCGCGAACCGCTTACGCCTCCGTCCCGGCCGCCGCTTGAACCGCCTGCGCCGCGCGGCCCTGCTGCTGGCCACCGGCCAACGCTTCCTGCTCGTCGATCGGCCGCGCCAGCTGCCGCGCCGCGTCCTTTGGTACTACGACTGGGAGACCCTTGGCGACGCCGTGATGGACCTGTCCCAGAGAGTCCTCATCGATGCCTCCATCGAGCTGGATCTGTGCATGCCCAAGGGGCCGATCGAGCTGTTCGAACACGACGCACGGTTTCGTCGCGTGCATCGGCACCTCTCCGACTGCAAAGGCCCGTACGACCTGATCGTCACCCAGTGGGTCACGACGGAGCTCATTCGACGCAAGGCGCGGCATTTCCCCCTGGTGCCATGGCTCTCCGTGATGTGCCATGAGCGCGGCGAGCTGTTTTGCCGGGCGACCTTGAGCTTCGCGCGGTTGAGGCCGCTGTTCGGGCCGGACTGCTCGTCCACGGCCGTTCCGCCGTCCTTGGATCTCGCGAGCTGCGCCGCGTGCGGCTTCGAGCCCGTGGACATCGTCGTCGCGGTGGGCGGCCGCGATCCACGACGAACCTACTCGCGCTGGCCCGAGGTCGTGGAGACGCTGGTGCGCCATTGGCCGCCGCAGCGCGGCCGTCCGACCATCGCCCTCGTCGGCAGCGGCGCCGCCGCGAAGGTCGCGGCCGACGAGATTGGCCGCTTGGGGCTGGCGGCGCGCATCGATGTCCACCTCGACCTGCCGGGGCCGCTGCAGGCCGCCCAGCTCATCGCGGCGGGCCAGGTGTTTGTCGGATGCGACGGCGGGCTCATGCACGTCGCGGCCGCGCTCGGCAAGCCGGGTGCGGCGCTGTTCTGCGAGATCCTTCCGCGATGGCGGCTGCATGCGACGTCGGGCATCGTCGGACTCTTCGATCCGCATGGCATGGACCGCATCGAAGCGGCCGCAGTCGCTTCCGCGACGTTGAGGGCCGCCGGGCTGGACGCCCCTCTTTCTTGAGCAGGTCGGTCGAGCCGACGGCGAACAGCGCGAGCAGCGGGCCGCTCACGCCGCGGCAAGGCCCATGGGCGCCCTGTCGTCAGCCCTCGCCCGGCGGCTCGGTGCCACCGAGAACCGTGGCGGCGACCAGGACGAGCAGGAGCGTCGCGGCCTCGACGTGGAGGATGCGCGTCAGCCCGCGCCGCCAGCCACCGCCGTTCTCGACCCCGGCCAGCTCGGCAAACAGCCGCGGCAGCACGATGAAGCGGTTCGCGCCCCCGAGTGCCACGGCCACGGCGACCAAGGCCAGCTTGACGAGGAGCGTGTGGCCGTAGTCCGAGTCGATGAACTGCCTCGCGGACGCCGACGGCTCGAAGGCCCGCCACACCTTGAAGAGCCCGCTCGCGCCGATGCCCACCAGGGAGACGGTCGCCGTGCTCGACATGCGCGAGACCCAGCGCGTCGCGGCTTGCCGCTCGGCGCTCGGGGCGCAGGCCGCGGGAAGCTCGAGCCGCGTGCCGGCGGCGACGATCCCGACCCAGAGGTACACGAGCAGCAGGTGCAGCCAGCCGACGGCGACGTCCCGGGTGAGGTCGCCGTCGCTCCCGGCATGGGACACCGCGGTGCGTGTCGCGATGAAGACCGCCAAGGCGCCGAGCGCGAGGGCCCGGCGCGCGGCCGTGTCGCGAGTGCTGCTGCGCGGGATGAGCGTCGCAGCCGCCAGCAGCCATGCAACGATGCCGATCGAGGTGGCGCGCCCGAAGTGGCTGTGCGCCAGCAACGTGCCGACGGCCGGGCCGGCCTGCAGCAGCGGCTGCCCGGTCATGAGGGCCGCTTCGAACCACGGCGCCGCGAGCGTGCCCGCGAGGCCGAGCGCGAAGCCCAGGCGCCGCATGCCGAGTGCTTGTTCCACGACCCGGTCGCGCCAGGCCGAAGGCTGGCGCCACAGCCAGCCCTGCGACGCGACGGCGCCGACCACCAGCGCGAGGCCGAGGTGGACGGTCGCCGCGGCCGCCATCGTCAGGATCCGCAGAGCGCCCTCGCCCATCACTTCACCGCGAAGCGGATCTCGCCCTTCGTGTGGTGGCCGTCGTGGCCCATCGTCGTCCACTGCACGCGGTACTCGCCGGCGGCGAGCCTGGGCAGCGGCTGCACCAGCGTCTTGTCGTCGCTCGGGTCGGCAAGCACCTTGTCGGTGGCCACGGCGACGTCACCCGGGCCGGTGATCCTGACGGTGCTCATCGCGACCTCGACGGGCTCGTTGTAGCGCAGGCGCAGCTCGGCGGACGCAGGGCTGACCGCCGCGCCGCTGGCCGGGGTCGAGGCCTGGAGCTTGGCGTGCGCGAGCGCGAGGGCCGAGGCCAGCGTCAGGGCGATGAATGCAAGGGGCTTCTTCATGGCGGATCCTCTTCGGAGCGATTGGCAGTTCAGTGGCCTTCATGGCCGGTGGGCTTGTGGACGTGCAAGGTCGCGGCGTCGCTCGCGGGCTGGCTCGCCTGCGGCGCCGGCGCCGCGTCGTCCGCGGTGTATTCGCTGGCGACGGTGCCCTGCGGATGCCGGAACCAGCCGGGGTCGCGGTAGTCGCCCGGCTCGACGCCGTCCCGCACCTTGACCACGCTGAACATGCCGCCCATCTCGAGGCCGCCGTAGGGCCCCTCCCCGCTCATCATCGGCAGCGTGTTGTCGGGCAATGGCATCCGCATCTCGGCCATGTCCGACATGCCGGACGAGCCCATGGCCATGTAGCCGGGCACGAGCCTGGCGACCTTTTCCGCGGCGGCGCGCTGGTCGACGCCGATCATGTTGGCGGCCGTGTGCGACATCGGGCCCATCGTGTGGTGCGACTTGTGGCAGTGGATCGCCCAGTCGCCCGCGACCGCGTCGAACTCGATCGCGCGCATCTGGCCGACGGCCACGTCGGTGGTGACCTCCGGCCAGCGCGCGGACTTCGGGATCCAGCCGCCGTCCGTGCCGGTGACCTCGAAGTGCGGCCCGTGCATGTGGATCGGGTGGTTGGTCATCGTCAGGTTGCCCACGCGCACGCGCACGCGGTCGCCCGTGCGCGCCACGAGCGGGTCGATGCCGGGGAACACGCGGCTGTTCCAGGCCCACAGGTTGAAGTCCGTCATCTCGCTGGTGCGCGGGGTGGCGGCCCCCGGGTCGATGGCGTAGCTCGCCATGACGAACGCGAAATCTCGGTCGACCCGGAGCTGGCGAACGTCGCGGGGATGGATGATGAACAGGCCCATCATGCCCATGGCCATCTGCACCATCTCGTCGGCGTGCGGGTGATACATGTGCGTGCCGGGTCGCTGCAGCACGAACTCGTAGACGAAGGTCTTGCCGGGCGGGATGTGCGGCTGCGTGAGGCCGCCGACACCGTCCATGCCGTTGGGCACGAGCACGCCGTGCCAGTGCACCGTCGTGTGCTCCGGCAGCTTGTTCGTCACGAAGATGCGCACGCGGTCGCCTTCGACCGCCTCGATGGTCGGCCCGGGGCTGGAACCGTTGTAGCCCCACAGGTTGGCCTTCATGCCGGGCGCGAGCTCGCGCACGACGGGCTCGGCGACGAGATGGAACTCCTTGACGCCGTCCTTCATGCGCCACGGCAGGCTCCAGCCGTTGAGCGTGACGACCGGGTGGAAGGGTCGACCCGTGGGCGGCGACGGCGGCGGTTGCATGGTCGGCGACGTCTGGCTGGCCGCCTCGGGCAGCATCGCCGCGCCGGCGCGGCTGACGGCCGCCGCGCCCAGCATCGTCGCGCCGGCGGCCTTGAAAAAGCTTCTTCGGTGGGTCATGGCAGTCTTCAGGGATGGGTTGGCGAGGCGCCGGCGAGCGCTTCCTGCAGGCGGGCATCGGCGAGCCAGAAGTCGCGGGTGGCCTCGACGGACGCCGTCACGCTCGCGACCTGCTCGCGCGCATCGGCGAGCAGGTCGAAGACGTCGGCGAGCATCCCGTTGTAGCGAAGCAAGGTCTCCTCGGAGATGCGCTGGTGCAGCGGCACCACCTCGTCGCGGTAGTGCCGGGCCAGGTCGAAGGCGCCCCGGTAGCCGGCGTAGGCCTCGCGCACTTCGGAGCGCGCGTCGACAGCGGTGGCCGCGGCGCGGTTGACGGCCTGCAGGTACACGGCCTGCGCGCGGGCGCGGTCGGCATCGCCGAAGTCGAAGATCGGCAGCTCGAATTGCACCTGGCCGCCGCGCTCCGGCGCCGCGCCGCGCTGGCGCTTGTCCTGCCAGCCGGCGTCGAGCGCGTTGACGAACCCGGTGACCCGGGTCAGGCCCAGCTGCCGCGCCGTCGCCTCGGTTTCCCGTCGGGCCATCAGGACGTCCAGGCGCTTGTCGAGCGCCGCCTGCTCGGCGTCCTCGGGCGCGGCCACGTCCTGGGGCAGGTCGGGCAGCCGTTCAGGCAATCGGAGCAGCGCCTGCTGGTCGCCCAGGCCGAGCGCGCGCACGAGCCGTTCGCGCGCCGACAGCGCCTGCTGGTGGCTGTGCGCGGCCTGCGCCATCGCGTCCGCGTGGAACGCCTGCTCCCGCATCTGCTGGAGCTTGCTGACGTTGCCCGCGCGCAGCAGGCCCTTGGCGAGCTCGTCGGCGGCGTCCGCGGCTTCCGTGACCTGGCGGGCGTAGGCGTCGAGCTGCTGCGCCGCGACCGCATCGAAGTAGGCCTGCCGCGCCTGCTGGGCGACTGCCACGGCGTCGGCGGCGGCCTGCAGCTGCGCCTGGTCGAAGCGATCCCGGGCGATGCGAGAGCGGCCCGGCAGCGTGAGCAGGCCCAGCACGTCGAACATCACCGAGCGATCGATCTCCAGCGCGTCGCCGCCCGCGAGTCGGCCGAGCGAGATCGCCGGATTGCGAAGTCGTCCGGCCTGCACCAGGTCGGCCTCGGAGATGCCGACGTTGCCGAGCTGCTGCTGCAGGGCGGGGTTGTTCAGCAGCGCCACCTCGACGGCGCCGTCGGCGGACAGCGGCGCCCGCAGCAGCTCGGCCACGCGGGATCGCGCGGCCTGGGTGTCCTGCCGATCACGCTGGAGGGCGACCGGATGCCCGGTGCGCTCCTGCGTGAGCCGGGAGACGCGCGACATCCCGCCGTCGGCGGAAAAGCTCGCGCAACCTGCGAGCGCAAGGGCCGCGGTCGCGGCCAGTGTCAGGCGCGGGATCGATGGGTGGCGCGCACGGGCAGGCCGCCGTCGGGGCGCTTGCCCCTGGGAGTCGTGGTTCATGGGTCGAAGTCATCTGGCGCGTCAGCCGGAGCCGGCTGCGCAACAGCCCGTGCGCGGGGCACGAGCACATCCCGGCCTCGGGCGGAGGCCTCGCGGGGTCAGATGCTTCGGGGTGGGCGCTCCAGGCCTTCCGACAGGAACGTCGGCGCCGAGGCCTGGAGCAAGGGGAACGTCGCGACCTGATCGCCCAGGGCGGCCACCGTCGGCGAGAACGTCATGAGCATGGGCGTCGCCGAGCAGCATGACGCGCACAGGTTGCACTTGTCGACCCCGGCATGGTCGTGGTGCGCCGCGCCGTGACCGGTCTCGCTCGCGGCGTCCGGTTCGACGGCCGCGTGCATGGGGTGGTGCGTGTGCATCCGCTGCGCGGGCGCCTGATGCGCGAGGCCCTCGCAGGGCGACGCGGCCGCGATCGCGCCCCGCGCGGGGAGCAGGATCGCCAACAGCACGAGCAGCCAGATGCGAACGAGTTTCACGAACCGAAGGTTAGCACGGGGTCGAATGGCTGCGGCGTCACCCTTGTCCGACCGGCTCGCGCCGCTCCATCAGGCTCTCGCGCACTGCCACGATGTGCCCGCGCAGGGCGTAGAGCACGTCGCCGTAGGCCGGCGGCACGACGAGCCGGGCGACCGTCGACTCGACGTGCGCGAGCCGGTGCAGCAGCTCGTCGCAGCGGCGCGCGTCGAGCGGCTGCTCGTAGGAGTCGCGGTCGATGCGCTGCAGCACCGCATACCAGCGGTAGATGCGCGACTCGATGCGCCAGCGAAAGACCGCCGGCGCGATCTTGATGCCGGGGATCAGCACGATGGTCATCGGCACGACCACCGCCAGCACACGCTCGATCAGGCTGGCGATCCAGAACGGGAACGTGCGGTAGAAGAAGCCGCGGCCCGACGCGTAGTAGCGCGAGGCGTCGGCGCTGATGGGCAGCTCGTGCTGGATCGGCGCCGGGAATTCGCCGCTCTTCTTGTACAGGCCGGCGCGGCCGTGGACCTCGCGCGCCGCCTCCAGCAGCAGGTCCGACAGCGCCGGATGCAGCGAATCGCGCGCGACCAGCTCCACCGTCGGCGCGACGAGCTTGACGTCCTCGGCCGGGACGTCCTCGCCGAAGTCGATCGCCCCGCGCGGCAGCACGAGCCGGTTCAGGTAGGTGATGCGGTGCGTGTAGCCGTCGGCCTGCGCGAAGCTGTAGAGGTGGATGTCGGGATCGCGCAGCAGCTGGCGCATCAGGCCCGTGGGCGTGGAGTCGCTCATCGCGAACAGCGCGTCGATGCGGCCGCCCAGCAGCTCCTTGACCGAGGCCTCGGGCGCGGCGTGGCCGATGCGCGTGCCGTCGCCCGGCTTGATGCCGTTCGCCTCGAACAGCCGCTGCGACAGCGCCGACGCGCCGCTGCCGTCCTGGCCGATGTCGATGCGTTCTCCTTTGAACTCCGAGATCAGCGTCTTCGGACGGCCGCGGTAGAAGATCATCAGCGGCTGGTACGACACGCTGCCAAGCGACATCAGCCGCCGGCCGGCGTCGCCTTCGGGCGCCTCGCCGCCGACGACGAAGCCGACGTCGACGTCCTGCTTCGGATCGGCCAGCCGCGCCAGGTTGTCCCTGGAGCCGCGCGAGGTCACGATCCGCAGCGTCACGCCCTCGCGCGCGAGGATCTTGCGGTATTGCTCCGCCACGAGCCGGAACGAGCTGCCCTCGGGGCCGCTGGTCATCGTCAGCGTGGTCGGCGGCGCCGAATTGAGGAAGATGAAGGCGAGCGCGCCGACGGCCAGGCTCACGAGCACGATCAGGCCGATGCTGATCGGCAGGCCGCGACCGACCAGGCCGGTCAGGCGGACACGGGTCAGCTCGAGTTGCGCGCGCAGCGTGCTGGAGGATTCGGGCGTCGGGGACATGGGCGGGCGCCGTGCGATGACGCGGCATCTTAATTGGCCGGTGTGTCCGGGGCCTTGCGCGACCCGCATGCGCGGCGCACGCTTGCGCGACCCGTGCGCGCGGCGGTCAATCCCCTGGAGCGATCCGGCAGCCGTCCCCCGCCGCGGCGACAATGCGCTCGCCCGGCGAGCGGCCGGATCACGGGAGACGGCGGGAATGGGTGCCTTCTGGTCGAACTTCAGGCGCGGCGTCGCGGAGCTGGTCCGCGCGGTCTCGGCCTGCGTGTTCCCGGTCTTCAGCCTGCTCGCGTGGTTCGGCATCCTCCTCGCCGGCCAGGGCGAGGACGTCGTGCGCCGCAGCGTGGAGCGCGCCGCCCTCGACGACAGCGCGTCGGAGCTGATCGCCCTCGCCATCGCGTCGGTGCTGCTGGGGCTGTCCGTCTGGTATGCGATGCGCAGCCTGCTGAGCGTCCAGCGCCCCGGGCTGCCGCCGCCCAACCCCGGGCCGCACGGGCCGACGGCGTGGCTGCCGCGGATCCTCGGCGCGCTGGCCGTGGCGTGGCCGGGATGGGTCGCGCACGACGCGGTCG